>JAFGTJ010000296.1 GCA_016934195.1 Anaerolineae bacterium
CGCGCTGGAACGCGGCTCGAAGTTCGCCATCCGTGAGGGTGGTCTGACCGTCGGTGCCGGTGTCATCACCAGCATCATCGAGTAACAGCACTGAGCAGCTTGATCGAATAGGGTATCCAGAAACCGGCAAGTTGCACACCGTAACTGGGTTAACCAAATGGCTGTGGTATCT
This sequence comes from Anaerolineae bacterium, assembly GCA_016934195.1. GTDB lineage: Bacteria > Chloroflexota > Anaerolineae > Aggregatilineales > Aggregatilineaceae > JAFGTJ01. The sequence continues at coordinate 173 of JAFGTJ010000296.1, forward strand.
GCCGGTTTCTACACCTTGAATTTTTAAGCTTGAGGAGTTACATGGCTAAGCAAAAAATCCGCATCCGGCTGAAGGCATACGATCATCGGGTGCTGGACCAATCGGCCCAGCGCATCGTCGAAACCGCAGAGCGAACCGGCGCGCGCGTGGTGGGGCCGGTACCGCTGCCCACCCGGATCGAACGGTTCACCGTGCGGCGGTCCCCATTCATCGACAAGGACTCGCAGGAGCACTTTGAGATTCGGACTCACAAGCGGTTGATTGACGTACTCGATCCCGACACCAAGACGATTGACACGCTGATGCGGTTGAATCTTCCGGCGGGCGTGGACATCGAGATCAAGATTTAGGCGCGCGCGCCCAGGTTCCGAGCGTCCTGCAAAAACGCTCTATCGAACTCGTTTAACAGGCGGAAGGGCATCCTTCCCTGGCTGAGGAGCCTGTGCAGGGATGATGCGTGGAGCTGCGGGCTGTCTGCCCGACACCTATCACACAGTCCCTTTTGGAGGCAGTTATGAAGGGCATCATTGGACGGAAAGTGGGCATGACCCAAATCTTTGATGACGATGGGCAGGTGATTCCCGTCACCGTCATCGAAGCCGGGCCATGCTATGTGACTCAAATACGGACCGACGAGAAAGACGGCTACAGCGCCGTGCAGCTTGGGTTTGACGAACAGACGCCCAAGAGCAACGGTAGTTCGCGCCTGACCAAGCCCAAGCGCGGGCATCTTCAGCGCGGCAGCCTGGACCTGCCCGATCTGCGTGTGCTGCGCGAATTCCGCGTCAAAGACATTGACGTGGCAGAGGGCGAAATGCTCAAAGCTGATGTGTTTGAACGCGGCGAGCGGGTGGACGTGATTGGCACGTCCAAAGGGCGCGGGTTTGCCGGGACTATCAAGCGGCATAACTTCAACCGGGGACCGAAGACTCACGGCCAGTCCGACCGCGAGCGTGCTCCTGGCTCGATTGGGGCCACTTCGACGCCGGGCCGCGTGGTTAAAGGAATGCGGATGGGCGGTCGCATGGGCAACGCACGAGTCACCGTTCAGAATCTGGAAGTCGTGGCGGTTGATGTGGAACAGAATCTGCTCGCCGTGCGCGGGTCGGTCCCTGGTGCCAAAGGAGGCATCCTCCTGATCAAGCCAAGCCGCAAGCATCGCCAGGCTTAACCGCATCAGAGGAGTCGAGATCATGGAAGTAGCTATTCGCAATATGGCCGGAAGTGAAGTCGGGACAGTCGAACTGCCCGCCGACATTTTCGAGGTTGAGGTCAATGTCGGCCTGATGCACCAGGCGTTCGTCCGTCAGATGGCGAATGCCCGGCTTGGTACGCACGATACCAAGAGTCGCGGCGAAATCAATATGACCAAAGCCAAGTGGTACCGGCAAAAGGGCACCGGTCGCGCCCGTCACGGCGCACGTTCGGCCCCGATTTTTGTCGGTGGTGGGGTCGCGCATGGTCCCAAGCCGCGCGATTACAGCAAGAAGATGCCGCGCAAAATGCGCCAGAAGGCGCTGCGCTGCGCGCTGTCGGCGCTGGCGGCGGACGGCCAGATTATCGTCGTCGATGACCTGTCGATAGATACCCCCAAGACCAGTGAGATGCAGAACATCCTGCAAAATCTCGTGGGCGACAGCAGCGCGTTGGTGCTGTTGGCGGACCAGGACGCGGCGGTCGAAAACAGTGTGCGCAACCTGTCCAATGCGCGGTTCCTGCGCGCGTCGTATCTCAACGTGCGCGACCTGCTCACGCACGATTACGTGATCATTCCGCAGTCCGCGCTCGAAATCATCACGCTCTTGTGGGGCACTGATGCGGCGGGTGAATCGGCGGAAACGGAGGAGTAACGACGTGGCTAGCAAGGGACTGCACCTATACGACGTGATCAAGCGCCCGGTCATCACCGAGAAATCGCATGACATGGCGACCATTCAGAACCAGTACGTGTTTGAAGTAGACATGCGCGCCAACAAAATCCAGGTCGCGGACGCGGTGTTTCGGATTTTTGGCGTGGACGTGCTCAAGGTCCGCACGCTGGTAATGCCTGCCAAGCGCGGGCGGCGGGGACGCAAGATGTACACCCGCCAGAGCGCCTGGAAAAAGGCTATCGTGACCGTCGCGGCGGGCGATACCATCCCGCTGTTCGACCTGTAGTAGTTGCTGAAATTGTAGGGTGGCGGCGCTCAGATATCCGCACCTCACGGGGCTAATGATTGCCGTAACACGAATAAGGGTATGAGGTTATAACGACATGCCAGTCAAGAAGTACAAGCCCACATCGCCCGGTCGCCGGGACATGACGGGCAATACCTTTGAGGAGATCACCCGCGCCAAGCCGCAGCGGTCGCTGTTGGAATCTAAGCGGCGGCGGGCCGGTCGTAACAACAAAGGACGGATCACCGTCCGGCATCGTGGTGGCGGGCACAAGCGCCGTTATCGTCTGATCGATTTCAAGCGGGACAAGCACAATATCGCGGCCCGCATTGAGGCGATAGAGTACGATCCCAACCGTTCGGCGCGTCTCGCGCTGCTGCTGTACGCTGATGGCGAGCGTCGCTACATCATCGCCCCGTTGGGGCTACGTGTGGGCGATACCGTCATGAGCGGGCAGGAAGCCGAAGTTCGCGTCGGGAATGCCTTGCCGATTAAGGATATTCCGGTGGGGTCCCTAATCCACAACATCGAGCTGGAAACCGGACGCGGCGGCCAGTTGGCCCGCGCTGCCGGAACGTCGGCTCAGTTGCTGGCGAAAGAAGGCACTTACGCTCAGGTGCGTCTGCCCAGTGGCGAGGTTCGCCGCGTGCATGAAAACTGTATGGCGACGGTCGGCCAGGTCGGGAATACCGATCACGGCAATATCAAACTGGGTAAGGCCGGGCGCAAGCGCTGGTTGGGGTGGCGTCCGACGGTACGTGGTACCGCGCAAGACCCCCACAGCCACCCGCACGGCGGTGGCGAGGGCCGTTCGCCGATTGGTATGCCGGGGCCGAAAACGCCCTGGGGCAAACCGGCAATGGGCAAGAAAACACGGCGCAACAAGCGCACCGATCAGTTTATCGTGCGGCGGCGTGGCAAGCGTCGGTAGTGAGTTTCGGAGGCTAAGATGTCACGTTCGCTAAAGAAGGGGCCATATATTGAACCCAAACTGCTGCGCAAAGTCGAGCAGATGCGTGAGCGGGGCGATAAGAAGGTGATCCGTACCTGGAGTCGTGCTTCGACCATCTTTCCCCAGATGGTGGGGTTCACGATTGCCGTTCATGACGGTCGCCGCCATGTGCCGATCTATGTCCAAGAAAACATGGTCGGGCACAAACTGGGTGAATTCGCGCCGACACGTACTTACCGGGGTCATTTGGCCGAACGCAAGAAGAAGAAATAAGGTCAGGGATTTAGGCTATGGACATTAAAGCAAGTGCTCAGCACCTGCCGATCTCGGCGCAAAAGCTGCGTCTGGTTTGCGATCAGGTGCGTGACATGGACGCAAATCAAGCCCTGATCGTGCTCCGTTTTATGCCGCACAAGGGCGCGGGGTTCGTCTACAAGGTGATTGAATCGGCCATCAACAACGCCGAGAATAACTTCGAGATGAACCGCAACGACCTGTATATCAGTTCGCTGATGGCGGACGAAGGACCGAGTATGAAGCGGTTCAAGGCTGGCGCGCGCGGGCGCTATAAGCCGCGTGTGAAGCGGACCAGCCATCTTTCAGTCGTGTTGAAGGAACATGTAGAGGAGCCTTTCTATGGGGCGTAAAATTCATCCCGTCGGGTTTCGGCTCAAGATCAACCGCGACTGGTCGGCGCGCTGGTTTGCCGAAGGCGACCGTTACCGCGAACTGCTGCAAGAGGATTTCCAGATTCGCCGTTTTGTCGAAAGCGAAGCGGAACGGGCTGGAATCGCGGATATCGAGATCGAGCGCTATCCCAACCAGGTCCAGGTGTCGCTGTACACCGCCAAGCCGGGGATCGTCATCGGGCGTAAAGGCGAGAGCGTCAAGAAGCTGCGCCAGGGCTTAGAGGCGATCACGGGCAAGAAGGTCAAGGTTGAGGTAGAAGAGATCGAGAATCCCGACCTCAACGCCCGGTTGGTGGCGGTTAATATCGCCGGGCAGCTCGAACGCCGGATCGGTCACAGCCGCGCCATGAAGCGCGCGATTGGTCAGGCCATGCGCCAGGGCGCGCAGGGTATCAAGATTCAGGTCAGCGGGCGTCTGGCCGGGGCTGAAATGGCCCGCCGTGAATGGCAGATGGAAGGCCGCGTGCCGCGTAATACCTTGCGTTCGCGCATTGATTACGGGACCGCCGAAGCGCTGACCACCTTCGGGCGGATCGGCATCAAGGTTTGGATATACACGGGTGAGTCCCTGGCGGAAGACAAGCCGCAGCAGGCCGAACCCACAGATGTATACGTCAGTCAATAAGCCGCGTCTCGCGCGCTGGCTTACGAGGAGTTAAGACGATGTTAATGCCAAAGCGGGTCAAATACCGCAAGCAGTTTCGCGGGCGGATGAGAGGCAAGGCCATGCGCGGCAATACGGTCCAGTTTGGCGACTACGGCCTGATGGCGCTGGAACCCGCCTGGATCACCAGCCGCCAGATTGAATCGGCCCGCCGTACCATCATGCGCTACATCAAGCGTCGTGGTCGCGTGTGGATTCGCATCTTCCCCGACAAGCCCGTCACCAAGCGGTCGGCAGAAAGCCGTATGGGTAAGGGTAAGGGCGCGGTCGATCATTACGTGGCGGTGGTCCGGCCCGGCCTGATTTTGTTTGAAATGGCCGGTGTAGAAGAGGAAATCGCGCGCGAAGCGCTGCGGTTAGCTTCGTACAAGCTGCCGATCCAGGCCCGGTTTATCAAGCGTATCGACCCGATTTCCGGTGAGGAGGTGTCGTGATGCAAACGGCTGAAATTCGCCGGTTCACCGACGATGAGATCACCAAGGCCCTGAACGACGCGAAAGAGGAATTGTTCAATCTCCGCTTTCAGTGGGAACGCGGCCAATTGGAAGACTACACCCGTATCCGGGTGGTAAAGAAAGACATAGCTCGCCTGCTCACCATCCAACATGAGCGGCGGCTGGCTGCCGAACTCGTTCGGGAGGGAACCGATGCCTAACAATCGTAAACGGCTGGAAGGCCGCGTGATCCGCAACGCGATGGATAAGACCGTTGTGGTCGAGGTCAGCCGGACCACCCTGCACCCGCTGTACAAAAAGGTGATCCGCACGACGAAAAAGTTCATGGTCCACGACGAAAGCAACGCCACTCCGGTCGGCGCGCTGGTCCAAATCGTGGAAACTCGCCCGATCAGCAAACGCAAGCGCTGGGCGGTCGAAGCCGTATTGGAAGCGCCGGAGCAGGAAGAAGCTTAACCGGCTCGGAATGAGGCGAAGAGACGATGATCCAGACTGAATCACGACTGAAAGTGGCCGACAACACTGGCGCGCGCGAAATCCTGGTCATCCGGGTGATGGGCGGCTCGGTGGTGAAGACCGGCACCATTGGCGACGTGGTGATCGGCACGGTCAAATCGGCGGCTCCGCAAGGCTCGGTCAAAAAGAGCGAGATCGTGCGCGCCGTGATCGTGCGGACCGCCAAAGAGTATCGCCGCAGCGATGGGTCGTACATCAAGTTCGATGACAACGCCGTGGTGATCCTTCAGGGCGAAACCAAAGACCCGCGCGGCACGCGCATCTTTGGCCCGGTGGCGCGTGAATTACGCGACCGGGGCTATATGAAGATCGTCTCGCTGGCTCCTGAGACGCTGTAACGCGCCCCGGTCAGAGAGAGTGGAGTAGAGATACGATGCAACGGATCAAACGTGGCGACACGGTTGTGGTGCTCGCCGGTAAAGATAAGGGAACACAAGGCGAAGTTCTGCGCGTGATCCCCAAGAAGGACCGCGTGGTGATTGAGCGCGTCAACATCGTGCGCAAGCACCAGCGCCCGGTCCAGGCGGGGCGCGGACAGGTCCAGCCCGGCATTATCGAGTTTGAAGCGCCGATCCACCTGTCCAATGTGCAACTGGTCTGTACCCAGTGCAACGAAGCGACCCGCGTGGGTTTTCGCGTCAACGAAGACGGAGTTAAGGTTCGCGTCTGCCGTAAGTGCGGTGAAGATATCGACTAGGTGAAGGCACCGACTGACGGTAGAATGAGGTGACACATGGCTAATCATCTGTTGGAACGCTATCGTGACGAGATAGTTCCGGCCTTGATGGAAGAGTTCGAGTTCAAAACGCCGATGCGGGTGCCGCGCATTACCAAAATGGTGTGCAACATCGGTGTGGGTGAAGCGTTGGACAATGCAAAGGCGCTCGACGCGGCTGTCGAGGACCTGCGCATCATCACCGGCCAGCAGCCCGTGATCACGCACGCCCGCCGCAGCATTGCGACGTTCAAACTGCGCGAAGGCCGCGCGATTGGCGTCAAGGTGGACCTGCGCGGCGAGCGTATGTGGGCCTTGCTGGACCGCCTGATGAACGTGGCGCTGCCCCGTACCCGCGATTTCAGCGGCGTCAGCCCGGATTCGTTCGATGGGCGCGGTAACTATACGCTGGGTCTGCGGGAGCAACTGCTGTTCCCGGAGATCGTATATGACAAGATTGACAAGGTGCGCGGCCTGGAAATTACCATCGTGACGACGGCGCACAATGACGAAGAAGGACGGCGGTTGCTCAAGCTGTTGGGAATGCCGTTCCGCGATCACTAAGGTTCAGAGAGGTTTTTTCTCATGGCGAAAAAATCGATGGTGGCACGCGAAAAACAGCGCAAATACAAGGTGCGCGTGCGGAATCGCTGCCAGTACGTTGATCCGAATTCGGGCAAAGTGTGCGGTCGCCCGCGCGGGTACATGCGCCGGTTCGGGTTGTGCCGTATCCACTTCCGGGAACAAGCCCTTCAGGGCAAAATCCCCGGTGTGGTGAAGTCTAGCTGGTAAGGACCGGAGCAAACCATGCACAGCGATCCTATTGCTGATATGTTGACCCGCATTCGCAATGCTTTGATGGCCGGGCATCCCTCGGTGGCGATCCCGCATTCCAAAGTCAAAGTAGCGATTGCCAAAATTTTGCTGCAAGAAGGCTACATCGAGGATGTCTCGGTGGGCGACGAGCAGCCCGTTAAGATGATCCACATCACGCTCAAGTATTGGGGCGCGCGCCGCACTCGTCGTCCAGTCATTACCAAGATTGACCGGGTGAGTAAACCGGGCCGCCGCGTCTATGTCGGCAAGGGCGACATCCCCTGGATTCTTAGCGGGATGGGCATCGCCATCATGACCACGCCGCAGGGCGTGATGACCGGCCAGCAAGCGCGCCGTCAGGGCTTTGGTGGCGAGGTGCTCTGCTACGTCTACTAGCCAGCGCCGACTGCACGCCTGAACTGGGCCTTCGGGCGCGAGTAGAATGTCAGGGCGAATGAGTTCGCGGGAAAATTCGCGCTTCTTCGCCCAGAGGGTCTACGCCGCGTCCCGGTCCAGCCAGGGCCTATCGTTAAGGCATCAGATGGATAAGGAAGGATAGGACCGTGTCACGAATTGGGAAGCAGCCCATTCCGCTCCCGGACAAGGTTCAGGTGACGATTGACGGCACATCCGTGCATGTCAAAGGGCCAAAAGGCGAAATGAATCACACGTTCCCGGCGGAGATGATCATCAAGCAGGAAGATGGTCAGGTTATCGTGGAACGCCCCACCGACCAGCGCCAGCACCGCGCGCTGCACGGCATGACCCGCGCCTTGATCGCCAATATGGTGACAGGGGTTAGCGCCGGGTTCGAGCGTATCCTGGAAATCGAAGGCGTGGGCTACCGCGCCGAGATGAAGGGCCAGACGCTTGTCATGTACCTGGGGTATTCCCACGAAATTCCGGTCGAGCCGCCGCAGTATGTGGAATTTGTGGTTGAAGAACGTGGCCGCCTGATCCGCATCAAAGGGATTGATAAGCAGGTGGTAGGCGAGTTGGCCGCCAATATCCGTAAAATGCGGCCCCCCGAACCCTATAAGGGCAAGGGTGTTCGCTACCAGGGTGAATATATCCGCCGCAAGGCTGGTAAAGCCGGTAAGACCGGTTAGGCTGGAGTGTCATAAGACGATGAGTGAAAAAGGACGTCAAGCACGCATCCGCCGTCATCGCCGGGTCCGGGCTAAAATCGCTGGCACATCAGAACGGCCTCGTTTGAATGTGTTTCGCAGCCTGAGCGAAATTTACGTTCAGGTGATCGACGATGTGGCCGGTCATACGCTGGCCTCGGCTTCGACCATTGACCGCGAACTGCGCGGACAGGTGGAGGGCAAGTCCAAAGTGGAAGCCGCCAAGATGGTGGGCCAACTGGTTGCCCAACGCGCTCAGGCTGCTGGGATCAAGACGGTGGTCTTTGATCGCGGCGGCTACCGGTATCATGGCCGGATCAAAGCGCTGGCCGAAGCTGCGCGTGAAGCGGGGCTGGAGTTTTAGCGCTGTCGGCGCAGGGAGATAGAAATGGGAAGACGAGAACCTCGGCGCAGTCGGGACGAAGAACGCGATGAACTGGACGAGCGCGTCATCGACATCAGCCGTGTAGCGAAAGTGGTTAAAGGCGGGCGTCGTTTTGCCTTCCGGTCGGTCGTCGTTGTCGGCGATAACCGGGGGCAGGTCGGCATCGGCATCGGCAAGGCACGCGGCGTCCCGGACTCGATCCGCAAGGCGTCGGAGCGCGCGCGGCGCAATATGCACCACGTTGCGCTGCAAGGCACCACGATCCCGCACGAAATTACCGGACGGCGCGGCGGTGCGCGCGTGCTGCTCAAACCCGCTTCGCCCGGTACCGGCGTGATCGCGGGCGGCGGCGTGCGTGCCGTGCTGGAAGCTGCCGGTGTGCGCGATATTCTGAGCAAGAGCCAGGGCAGCGCCAATATCTTGAACGTGGCTCACGCCACCATCGACGCGCTCGAACAACTGATGGATATCAAGCAACTGGCCGCCATGCGTGGCAAGGACTCGGCGGAACTCCAACCGTTCTGGAAACGGAAGGAGAAGGGGAATGGCTGAGAAACAACTCCGCATTACCCTGGTGAAAAGCCCCATCGGGTATACTAAGCGCCAGAAAGAAACGGTGAAAGCGCTCGGATTGCGCCGCATCAATAACAGCGTGGTCCAGCCGGATAACGCGCCGATTCGTGGCATGATTAACAAGGTCAGCCACCTGGTTGAGGTGGAGGAAATCGACTCATGAAGTTACACGAATTACGCCCCGATAAAGGCTCGACCAAGCAGCGCAAGCGCGTCGGGCGCGGCCACAGCGCCGGTCAGGGTAAAACTGCCGGTCGCGGGACCAAAGGCCAGGGCGCGCGGTCGGGCGGCGGCAAAGGCCCTTACTTTGAGGGTGGTCAGCTTCCGCTGGTGCGCCGGTTGCCGTTTAAGCGCGGCTTTACCAACATCTTCCGGGTCACGTACCAGGAAGTGAACCTTGTAGACCTGGCGCGCGTGTTCAGCGCCGGGGACGTGGTGACACCGGAAACCATGCAGGCCAACGGCTTGATCAAAAAAGCCGACGCGCCGGTGGTTGTCCTGGGTAATGGCGAACTGCCCATCGCCCTGACTGTGAGCGCGCATCGCTTTTCCAAGACTGCGCAGGAACAGATCGAGGCAGCAGGCGGCAGCATCCAGACGCTGGAACTGCTGCTGACGGGCGCGCACGCGACGGTCAAGAAGCTGCGTAAGGAGCAGGTCGATCAGCTCCGCGCAGAACGCGAGTCGAACTAACTAGACTGCTAGCCCTGCCGGGTAGAGACGCTGGGACTGGTATCGGCGCTCTGTGCCCGGTGGGGCCGTGATCTTGAGCAAAACTAGCAACTAGCAAAGAGGAAAAACTTATGATTGATGCGTTGCGGAACGCATTCCGGCTGCCAGACTTGCGGCGAAAGATGCTGTATACGCTGCTGATCCTGGTAATTTACCAGTTCGCCGCGCATGTGACCGTGCCGGGCGTGGATCGTTCAACGTTGGACGATCTGTTCCGGGAGGACGAGTCCGGCTTCCTCAGCGTGCTCAACCTGCTTTCCGGTGGGGCGGTATCCAACTTTAGCGTGATCGCCAACGGCGTGTATCCGTACATCACCGCGTCGATCATCCTGCAATTGCTGGTTCCCATCATCCCCTTCCTGGAACAAATCTCGAAAGAGCCGGGTGGTCAGCAGAAGATCAACCAGTACACCTACTATCTGGCAATTCCGATGGCGGCGTTGCAGGCAATTGGTCAGCTCAACATTTTTGAGAGCCAGGTGGACCAGGTGTTAGGAGGTGGGCAAGACCTGATACCCAACTTCGGGTTCGGCAGCGGCGATAGTTTGATCGTCACGCTGTCGGTGGTCGCCACCATGACCGCCGGGACCATGTTCGCCATCTGGTTGGGCGAGTTGATCACCGAGCAGGGCATCGGCAACGGTATCTCGATTATCATCTTCGCCGGTATCGTGGCGCGGGTGCCCGCCAACCTGTACCAACTGCTGCAAAACGACTTTGTGTTTAACATCACGGCGTTTGTGGTGCTCACCATGATCACCGTGGTGGTGATCGTGATCATCCAGGAAGGTGTGCGCCGTATTCCGGTCCAATATGGGAAGCGCGTGCGGGGTCGCAAGATGTACGGTGGCGGCTCGACGCATATCCCGCTGAAGGTCAACACGGCAGGCATGATCCCGCTGATCTTCGCCCAGTCGATTGTGACGTTCCCGGCGATTGTGGCCGGTTTCTTCAGCGGCGATCTGGCGCGGCAGATTCAGGATACATTTGGGAATCAGCGCGGCTTTGTCTACTGGCTGGTATACTTCCTGCTGGTGGTAGGTTTCACCTACTTCTATACCGGCGTGATGATCCAGAACCAGAATTTGGCCGAAAACTTGCAGAAAAACGGCGGGTTTATTCCCGGCATCCGGCCCGGTCGCCGCACCCAGGAATACATCAATCGCATCGTGAACCGGATTACGCTGGTGGGTGCGGTCTTCCTGGGCACGGTCGCCATTTTGCCCGGTTTGATGCAGGTGGTGCAGCGCGTGATACTGGGTCCGGCGGCGGCAGGATCGTCGCGCAACCCGGCGCTCGTGATCAGCAGCGCGGGCCTGATCATCGTGGTCGGCGTGGTGATCGATACCATGCGCCAGCTTGAAGCGCAGTTGACCATGCGTAACTACGACGGTTTCATGCGGTAGTGTGTTAGCGTTATGCGGGGAGGGGCGTATTGCATATGCCCCTTCCCCGATTGCGTCTGATACATCTGAGGAACCAACATGGCGACCATCCCGAAAACGCCCGATGAGTTGTTGATCATGCGTGAAGCGGGCCGTATCAATGCGCGGGCGCACCAGGCCATGCGCGAAGCGGTCCAGCCCGGTATCAGCACCGGGGAACTTGACCGGATTGCGGCGGACGTGCTGCGTAAGCACGGCGCAACGGCGGCGTTTCTGGGATATCCACCGGGCGGGCCGTATCCTTTTCCGGCGACGATTACCGCTTCGGTCAATAACGAACTGGTGCATGGCATTCCCAGCCCGGATCGCATCCTGAAGGAAGGCGATATCATCAGCCTGGACTGCGGCACCGTGTTTAACGGTTATGTGGGCGACTCGGCTTTTACGATGGGCGTTGGCCCCATTTCCGACGAGGCGCAGCGCTTGCTGGATGTGACCGAAACGGCGCTCAAGATCGGGATCGACAAAGCACGCGCCGGAACGCATACCCGCGACATTTCGCGGACCATCCAGCGTTATATCGAGGGGCAGGGGTACAGCGTGGTGCGGGAATACACCGGGCACGGTGTCGGACGTACCATGCACGAAGACCCCCAGGTGCCCAACTGGTGGCCGCCGGGACGTCCCCGGCGCGGCTGGCACAGTGAACGGCTGCAACCGGGCGTGACGTTTGCCCTGGAACCGATGGTCAATATGGGCCATCCGGCGACCGAGGTGCTGGACGATCACTGGACGGTGGTGACGCTCGACGGCGCATTGTGCGCGCATTTCGAGCACACTATCGCCATTGTACCGGACGGTCCGCCGCTGATTTTGACGGCGCTGTGATAGCGGTGTGAACCTGTTAAGTGAAGTTAACCCTAGTCAAGTGTGACGCTTTTCGTTAAAATACCAATTCCGTTCGGCGGAAGTACGCCCGCCGCAGTACCAGGAGAAGTACGGTATGGCACGTATTGAAGGTGTAGACTTGCCGCGCAACAAGCGCGTCGAAGTGGCACTCACCTATATTTACGGCATCGGCCCAACGCGCAGCCAGGAAATTCTGGAACAGTCCGGCGTTAGCCCGGATACGCGCGTTCGTGATCTGACTGAAGCCGAGGTCCAGTCCTTGCGCGACGGCGTGGGCCAGTTCCGTGTTGAGGGTGAACTGCGCCGCGAGGTGCAGATGAATATCAAACGGTTGACCGAAATCGGCAGTTATCGTGGGCTGCGCCACCGCCGCAATTTACCGGCGCACGGCCAGCGCACCAAGACCAACGCGCGTACCAAGCGCGGCCCCAAGAAGACGGTGGCCGGGCGTGGGCGTCGGCGTGGGGCAAAGAAGAAATAACACCATCTGGAGGTGTGACAGAGCATGGGACGTAGTCGGAGAGGGCCACGCCGTGGGCCACGTAAGGTCAAAAAGAACATCCCGTATGGGCAGGCACACATTCACGCCACCTTCAATAACACGATTGTCTCGATGAGCGATCAGCAAGGGAATGTGGTAGCCTGGGCCAGCGCGGGCACTGCCGGGTTCAAGGGCAGCCGTAAGAGCACGCCCTACGCGGCGCGGATGGTGGCGCAGCAGGCGACAGAGAACGCTAAAGAACACGGGATGCAGGAAGTGGATGTATTTATCAAGGGTCCCGGCCCTGGCCGCGAAGCCGCTATTCGCGCAATTCAGGCCAGCGGGGTCAAGGTCCGGTCGATCACCGATGTGACGCCGGTTCCGCATAACGGGGTGCGCCCTCCCAAGAAGCGGCGCGTCTAGCAAGTGGCACGTTTACGTTCGGATTCAATTTCAGACGAGTGGTGTAAACACACTTGTCCTTAGTGTGGAGGAAGCCGAGACACTATGGCACGGTACACAGGACCTGTTTGTAAATTATGCCGCCGCGAAGGGGAGAAACTGTACCTCAAGGGCGCGCGGTGCTTATCTCCGAAATGCTCTGTCGAGCGTCGTTCCTATCCGCCCGGCCAGCACGGTAAAGACGCGCAGTTCCGGCGCGGGCGCGGTTCCGACTACGCGCTCCAGCTACGCGAAAAACAAAAGGCTCGCCGCATTTACGGCATTCTGGAACGCCAGTTCCGCCGCTATTTCCGCGAAGCGCTTAATCGCCCTGGCCTGACTGGGTCGAATTTGCTGTCCATTCTGGAATCGCGGTTGGACAACGTAGTCTATCGCCTGGGATGGGCCGATTCGCGCAACCATGCGCGCCAACTGGTCCAGCACGGGCATATTTCGGTCAACGACCGCCGCACTAATATCCCATCGTACCTGGTTCGTGAAGGCGACGTGATCAGCGTGCGCAGCGGCAGCCGCAATCGCCAATATTTCAAGGAAATCCGGGCCTATATGGATGACCGGCCACCGGCTCCTGAATGGCTTTCGATTGATATGGCGGCGATGACTGGCTCTGTGATGCGGATGCCCGAACGCCGCGACGTCGATATCTCGCTGAACGAACAACTCATCGTCGAATACTACTCCCGCTAAGGTAACAATGCGCGAGTCAGGCGATCCGGTTGTACGAGTCCCATCAGGAGGAGGGGGCGTGGTTACAAATAACATGGTGTTACCCAAAATCGAAGGGGACGCAACGTCTCAACGCTACGGTCGTTTCATCATCAGCCCCCTGGAAAGCGGTTTTGGGATCACGGTTGGCAATGCGCTGCGGCGTGTGCTGTTATCCTCCTTGCCTGGGGCCGCTGTGACTTCGGTCCGCGTTTCAGGCGTCCATCACGAATTTTCGGCTATTCCCAGTGTCCGGGAAGACATGACGCAGTTGATCTTGCAGGTTAAACAACTGCGCCTCAAGCTGTATGATGCGGAATCGGCCCGGCTGCGCCTGGAAGTTCACGGCGAAGGAACCGTCACTGCGGCGGACATTCTGTGCCCGGCAGAGGTCGAGATCATCAACCCCGACCTGTACCTGCTCACCGCTGACTCGGATGACACACAGCTTGAGATCGAGTTCACGGTGCAGACGGGGCGCGGCTATTCAGCAGCGGAGGAACGCGGGCGCTTGCCCATCGGCGAACTGCCGGTGGACGCGATCTACAGCCCGGTCAAGCGCGTCAATTATGACGTGGAACGGGCGCGCGTGGGGCAGCGCACCAATTACGATAAGCTCATTCTGGAAATCTGGACCGATGGCGCGATCCGGCCTGAAGAGGCCATGAGCCAGGCGGCGGAAATCCTGATGAAGCACCTGATCATCATTGCGGGAGTCAGCGAAGAGTCGTTGATGCCGCCGGTTGAAGTAGTGGTCGAACCTGACCCCAACGCGCTGCCGCCGGAAACCTACGAAACGCCTATCGAAACTCTCGATTTGAGCGTGCGGGTGTTCAATTCGCTGAAGCGCACCGGCATTACCAATGTGGGCGAGGTGCTGGAGATGCTGGAACGCGGGCCGGATGCGATGCTGGCGATCCGCAACTTTGGCGAAAAATCTCTGGATGAGCTGGCGACCCGGCTCAAGGAAAAGAGCTACCTGCCCGCCGATCACGACATCTTCAAAGATACCTAAGCACTCACGAGGATTTTGCCGCTATGAGACACAAAGTAGCAGGTAAGCGGTTAGGGCGCGATATGGGCCACCGGAATGCTCTGCGCCGCAACCTGATCAACGCGCTCTTTGAGCACGAAAGTATCAAGACGACGGACGCCAAAGCCAGCGCAATCCGGGCCGAGGCGGAGAAACTGATTTCAATCGCCAAGCGCGCCCTGGCGCACGAAGACCCCATGCGCGGGGTTCATGCCCGGCGACTGCTGATGGCGCGGTTGAACAACAAGGACGTGGTCGCTAAAGTGTTTAGCGATCTGGCCCCGCGTTATGCCGAGCGGCCCGGCGGTTACACGCGCACCTACAAGATGGGGATGCGCAACGGCGATGCGTCCAAGATGGTTTTGCTCGAACTGGTGGACCGCGAGAAAGCGTAGCGTGTGACGGTTCGCTATCGCGGCATCCTGGCCTATGATGGCCGTGACTATTACGGCTTTCAGCGGCAGGCAAGCGATACCCCGACGATCCAGGGGGCGGTAGAGGATGCAATCGCCTGCGTGACCGGTCAGCGCGTGACGCTGACCGGGGCGGGCCGCACCGATACCGGTGTTCATGCCACTGGGCAGGTTATCGCCTTTGATGTGGCGTGGCGGCACCCGACCGGGGCGTTGTGGCGCGCTTTAAACGCCACACTGCCGGACACTATCGCGCTGCGGGCGCTGGCGGAGGCCGACGCGGACTTTCACCCGCGTTTTGATGCCTGCCGCCGGACCTATGAATACCGGCTGTATGCCGCGCCGGTCCGCCAGCCGTTATGGAATGGGCGGGCGTGGCATGTGGCAACCGGTTGCCCGCTTGACCTGTCCGCGATGCAGGCGGCGGCGGCAACGGTGATTGGCGAGCGCGACTTTGCAACATTCGGGCGACCGACCCAGGGCGATAATACCGTCCGCGAGGTGATGTGCTCGGAGTTCATGGTCACGCCGGAACACCATATCCGGTACACCATTGAGGCCAATGCGTTTTTAAACCGGATGGTGCGGCGGATCGTGGGGGCGCTGGTCCGGGTCGGGCGGGGCGATGTGTCCCCGGACGAGTTCGCGGCGGCCTTGTACGCGGCGGACGGAGCCTGGCCCAACCAGACTGCGCCACCGTGCGGGCTGTGTTTAGTGAATGTAACGTACAACAACGTATAGCAACGTATTATAGGACGAGCGGGGAGACGCCCGCCGGAGCAATCAATCGATGAAGATCAAAACCTATACCCCCAAGCCGGACGATATCCAGCGCGAATGGTTTGTGATCGATGCCGAAGGTCAGACCCTGGGGCGTCTCGCTACCCAGATCGCGGTCCTGCTGCGCGGCAAACACAAACCGATGTTTTCGCCGCACATGGACGTGGGCGATTTCGTCATCGTCATCAACTGCGAGAAAATTCGCGTCACTGGCAATAAGCTGGACGACAAAATGTACTACCGCCACTCCGGTTATCCGGGTGGTATCCGGTCGATCTCGCTGCGCGAGCAGTTGGAGCGGTTCCCGGATCGCGTGATTCACGCGGCGGTGCGTGGAATGCTGCCCAAGAATAAACTGGGCCGCAAGATGATCACGAAACTGAAGATTTACCAGGGCGACAAGCACCCTCACCAGGCGCAGAAGCCGAAAGTGTACGAGGTATAGTATGGCGAACCAGTATTACGAGGGAATCGGGCGGCGCAAGCGGGCGACGGCGCGGGTGCGTCTGTGGACTGGCGGCAACGGCAACGTCGTGATCAACGACAAGCCGGGCGAAGACTTCCTGCCGCGTGAAGGCGATCTCGATATTGCGATGGAACCGCTGCGCGTGGTTGCCCAGGAAGCGTCTTACAACGTGACGGTTCGGGTCAACGGCGGCGGCATCTCCGGCCAGCGGGACGCGATCCAGCTTGGGCTGGCGCGTGCGCTGCTGAAGATCGAACCGGAATGGCGTAATATGCTGCGCCAGAGCGAACACCTGTCGCGCGATCCGCGCATCAAAGAGCGCAAAAAGCCCGGCCTCAAGCGCGCGCGTAAGGCTCCGACCTACACCAAGCGCTAAAGGCTTCAGTTTTTGGATTTTTTTCAGGCGAAATCCCCGGTCTGTACCAGACGGGGTTTTGCCTGTTTTTTTGGCTGATAGCTGAACGCTGATGGCTTATGAGGATAATCCCATGTCGATTCGCGCCGCGTTGACCCATCTTCCCGGTTGGCTGGATGCCCTGGCCCTGGATGATCCCGATAGCCTGCAATTGATGAGCGTGGGACCGTTCGACGCGCTGCATCACCCGCCCTTGAATCCCGATGCGGCAGCGCTGATTCCGCTGGCCGGGAGTGCTGATATTGCCGCGAGTCTGGGCGCGATCCGGCGCGTGCTGCTCAACCAGTATCCCGGCGCGCACCCGGTCCGGTTGGTGCATGGAACGGGGGCAGCGTGGACCGTTACGGATCGCGCCCTGGACGCGCTGGCTCAGTCGCCCCTGTCTGAATTACTGCCGGACGGGATCGCGGCGCTATATGTGCCGCCGCTGCCCCAGTCCAGCAGCTTTGCCCGCTTCGAGGAAACCATCGCCCACTTACGCGCCCCGGAAGGCTGTCCCTGGGACCGTAAACAGACCCATGCGTCGCTGCGTCCCTATCTGCTGGAAGAAACCTACGAAGTGCTGGACGCACTGGATTCCGGCAGCGTGGACGATCTGCGCGAGGAATTGGGCGATCTGCTGCTCCAGATCGTGCTGCACGCCCAGATCGCGGTGGATACCGGCGAATTTCGCATGACGGACGTGATCGCCGCCATCAACGAGAAAATTGTGCGACGGCATCCCCATGTCTGGGGCATGGTCGCAGTCAACGATGAGCAGGACGTGAAAGTCAACTGGGATCAGATCAAGCAGGCCGAAAAAAGCGCTAACGGCGGCGGTGATAGTGATGATACCCCGCGTTCCCGGTTGGACGGCGTGCCCAAGTCGCTGCCCGCGCTGTCCCAGTCATACAGTTACCAGGACCGCGCCGCGCGCGTCAACTTCGATTGGGACACCATCGATCCCGTGATTGACAAGGTGCGCGAGGAGATCGCGGAACTGCTCGCCGCTGAAGATGCCGAGTCCCGCGCCCTGGAAACCGGCGATGTGCTGTTCGCGGTGGTGAACTGGGCGCGCTGGCTGGACATTGATCCCGAATCGGCGCTCCGCGAGTCTAATGCGCGCTTTTACCGCCGCTTCCACTACATCGAGCAGCAGGCCGCCGCGCAGGGGCGCGCGCTCGATACGATGTCGTTGGCTGAAATGGATGTGTTGTGGGACGAGGCGAAGGCCAACGGCTTGTAGATTTTTCCCTGACTTTTCTTTTGCTTGTTTCCCCTCACGATGCTACATTCTATGTGGACCTTAAAAGGTCCCTGCATTGCGTTGATTTTTGCTCAAAGTATTGAGCTTTATATTTTAAATTGGCAAGGTAACAAGCCACATGAATCACACAAATTCGGATCGATGGATTTCGGGTCTGGCACTGGCGGGCCTGATCCTGGTTATGCTGGCGTTCCCGGCCCATGCCTGGGCGCATGGCCCGTCCGAGGGCGGCGCGAGCAACGACGATGTTAACCGTCTGTTTCGCATTGTGTTATGGATCGCCATCCCGATCTTTTTGCTGGTGGAGGGCCTGATCGTCTATTCGATTATCCGGTTTCGCCGCCGGACGGAAGACGAAATGCCCGAACAGGTAGAGGGCAATACCCTGCTGGAAATTACCTGGACGGTGATGGCTTTTGTGATCGTGACGGTGTTGTTCCTGCTGACGCTGCGCGCCTTGCAGACTGACTACAACGTTGTGGCCGGTAACGAAGACACCACGCCCGATCTGACCGTGCGCGTCACCGGGTATATGTTCAACTGGGACTACGAATATGTTCTCGGTGACAGCGAAGAAACCGGCGTGATGACCACGCTCACCATGACGATCCCGGCAGGAAAAAATGTGCTGTTGGAGATCACGTCTACCGATGTGCAGCATAGTTTCTGGGTTCCCGATCTGGCCGGAAAGGTGGACGCGATCCCCGGTTATATCAATACCATGTGGCTGAATGCGAGCAAACCCGGCCTGTATACCGGCAACTGCGCCGAATTTTGCGGCCTGAATCACTACAACATGCTGATCGAAGTAGACGTGCTGGAATCCGCCGCGTTTGATGTCTGGCTGGCGGAGCAGATGGCCGCCGCAAGTGAATTCCAGCCGATGGGGATCGATCTTGAGTCGTCGATGCCTGCCGGTGATGCGGTGCGCGGCGCGGGCGTGTTCAACGAATTAGCGTGTAATGCCTGTCACCAGCCCGAAGAAAACCAGCCTTCCGGCCCATCGATCAAAAACATGATGCATGATGCGCTGTCAATGGACGAGATGACGGCGGACGCCTATCTGCGCGAAGCGATTCTGATGCCGTGCGCGCAATTGGCCGCCGGGTGGGATCAGTGCATCATGCCAGGGAATTACGGCGAACGGCTGGACGCGCAAGGGCTGGCTGACCTGATCGAATACATCAAGACCTATTAGGATACCCGTTATGGCGACTGTAGCGACCACTCACCCCGCACGTTCCCAGCCGCACGGCCTGATGGTGTGGCTTACGACCGTCGATCACAAGAAGATCGGCATCATGTACGTGCTGACAACGTTCGTCTTTTTCGTGATTGGCGTGGCCCTGGCCCAGGTGATGCGCCTGGAACTGACGGAACCGGGCGGCCAATTGATGGATGCCGAGACGTATAACCAGATTTTCTCGATGCATGGCACGACCATGATTTTCCTGTTTGTGATTCCGGGATTGGCCGGGTTTGCCAATTATGCCACGCCGTTGATGATCGGCGCGCGCGATATGGCCTTCCCGCGCCTGAACGCGCTGAGCTACTGGCTGCTGCTGTTTGGCGGAATTCTGGTATACGCGGGCTGGCTGGCTCCCGGCGGCGCGGCGGCCAATGGTTGGACTTCCTACCCGCCGCTGAGTGGTAAAGAGTTTGCGCCCGGTCATGGCACCGATC
Source organism: Anaerolineae bacterium (assembly GCA_016934195.1). Taxonomy (GTDB): domain Bacteria; phylum Chloroflexota; class Anaerolineae; order Aggregatilineales; family Aggregatilineaceae; genus JAFGTJ01. Next base: position 19,932 of record JAFGTJ010000296.1, read on the forward strand.
TATGGTTGCTGGGCCTGGGTTTGGGCGGCACGTCCTCGCTGATCGGCGCGATCAACTTCATCGTGACCATTTTCCGGCTGCGCGCTCCCGGCATGACGTGGATGAAAATGCCGCTGTTCGTCTGGACCGTGCTCACGATGGCGTTTTTGATCCTGTTGGCTACACCGATCCTGACCGGCGGGTTTGCGATGCTGTTGGCCGACCGCAATTTCGGCACGCAGTTTTTTATCGCGGACAGCGGCGGCGATCCGGTGTTGTGGCAGCATTTCTTCTGGTTTTATTCGCACCCGGCGGTGTATATCATCATCCTGCCCGCGATGGGCATTATCTCCGAGGTGCTGCCGGTCTTCTCGCGCCGTCCGATTTTTGGATATCCCGCGCTGGTCTATTCCACGCTGGCGATTGGTGTGATGAGCTTCACCACCTGGACGCACCATATGTTCACGGTCGGGCTGCCGGTTGAAGTTGAGGCGTTTTTCGTGTTTTCCACCATGTTGATCGCGGTGCCAACCGGTGTGAAGGTATTCAACTGGGTCTTTACGATGGTGGGCGGATCGCTGCGGTTTGATACGCCGATGCTGTACGCTATCGGGTTCCTGACAACGTTTCTGGTGGGCGGGATCACGGGCGTATTTCAGGCCATTCTGCCGATTGACGAGCAGGTGCATGACTCGTATTGGATGGTGGCACACCTGCATTACGCGGTGTTTGGCGGCGGTGGATTTGGCCTGTTTGCGGGCATGTACTACTGGTGGCCCAAAATGTTCGGGTACAAGCTGGATGAACGGCTTGGCAAGTGGCAGTTCTGGACGCTGTATATCGGCTTCCATGTGACCTACTTCCCGATGCACATTTTGGGACTGCAAGGAATGCCGCGCCGTATCTTCGATTATGGCGAAGACCGGGGCTGGACCGGTCTCAACCGGCTGACGACGGTGGGCGGGATTATCATGGGGGTGTCGGTCCTGATTTTGATTTACAACATGGTGCGCAGCGCGCGTAAACACGAGCCAGCCGGGGACGATCCCTGGGATGGCGATACGCTGGAATGGATGACCAGTTCGCCGCCGCCGGAATACAATTTTGCCGTCGTGCCGGAAGTACACAGCCGCCGCCCGGCCCGTGACGCGCGCCTGGGTTTGTTGCCAGAACAAGCGGAGGGGGATTAGCGTATGAGCGCGGATACACAGCTTGAACACCTGCCGGAGTCGGCGCATCGTGATCCGGTTGTTGACATCGAAATGCCGCCGCCCAGCAGCGCGCCGATTATCCTGGCGGGCGGGGTGGCGGTCCTGGCGTTGGGCATGGTCCTGCCGTTTGTCCTGCCGGTGGGCCTGATCGTGGCATTGTTCGGCATCTGGAAAATGGGCCATTTCCCCGAAGTGGACATGCACCCGCAGTGGTTCACCTTCCTGAACGACCGCAAATTCGGCATGTGGGTCTTTTTGGCGTCAGAGGTGATGTTCTTCACCGCGTTGATCGGGGCGTTCGTGGCCTTCAAGCTGGATGATGGTTTCGCGGGTATCCACGAGGAACTGAACGTGATGCTGGCGACGGTCGGCACGTCGGCCCTGATCGTGAGCAGTTTCGCGGTGGTGATGGCGATTGAAGCGCTGCAATCCAACGACCGGCGCGTGTTCTTCAACTGGATGGGAATCACGCTGGCGCTCGGACTGACGTTTGTTTGCATTCAGGCGTTGGAGTGGCACGAACTGTTCGGCCATCACATCGACGAAAAGACGCTGTTTGGCACGGCGTTTTACCTCACGACTGGCTTTCACGGGCTGCACGTTATGGGCGGGGTGCTGTGGCTGGTGCTGCTGCTGGTCAAGGCGCGGCGCGGCGAGTATTCGGCGGACAATCACCTCGGCGTGGAGCTGTTTGGGCTGTACTGGCATTTCGTGGATATCGTGTGGATCGTGCTATTCACGGTTATTTACCTGATTGAATGAGTAGGGCGGCGCTATGGATACGTCACTTCTGATTACATTCTGGCTCATGAGCGGCGCGTTTACCGGCGGCGTAGTGACGCCCATCGTTGCCGCCAACCGGCGCATCGGCGAGTGGGGAACGATGCTGCTCGGTCTGGTGGTGGGCGCGGTGGGCAATATTTTTCTGCTGGTGCCGCTGTGGTTGGGATTGTCCCGGCTCCCCCGGCGTGCAACAACCGGCCCCGCGTGGCAGCAGGACACCGTGAGTCTGGCGGAACTGCGCGCCGGAGTTACGGTACAGCCGGATACAGGCGATCAGGAAAGCGTGCTGGGTTTTCTGAAGGCGAATTTCTGGCCCACCTCGCGTGAGCACTCGCACCGTATGGCCTACGTGGGTGTATTTTTTGCCCTGGCGGTGATCACGCTGATCGAAGTTGTTCTCTCGACGTGGGACGGCATAGGTTTTGACGTGGTAGGGCCGCTGGTGGCGCTCTCAACCGCCAAAGTGATCCTGGTGGTGATGTTCTTCATGCACCTGCGCTATGATCATCCCTGGTACTCGTGGATTTTTGCGTCTGCGCTGCCCTTTGCCGGGATCGTGCTGTTGGTGCTGTCCGTTGTGTGAGTTGGTGTGAGACAGTGTGATATATGGCCGATTTGCCGGATCACCCGATTCCTGATGCTTACTGGGTCAGGCTGGGGCAGTTGCTGGCCGGACCGTATCCCGGTAGCTGGCTGGAAGAACGCGCCCGTGCCCGCCTCACGAAATTGATCGAGGCCGGGGTCACGAATTTTGTGGATTTGACCCACCCCCGTGAATTAGACCCCTATGCCCTCTACCTGCCCTCGGATGTTATCCACCAGCGGCTTTCGATTACCGACATGGACATCCCGACCGCCGAGCATATGACCCTGATTCTGGATACCATCGACGCCGCGCTGGACGGCGGGCAAACGGTGTACGTCCACTGTTGGGGCGGGATCGGGCGTACCGGGACGGTAATTGGCTGCTGGCTGGTGCGGCACGGCATGGCAGGCCAGGACGCGCTGGATGAGATTGTCCGGCTGCGGGGCGGTCGCCTGGATTCGCCCCAAACCGAGGAGCAGCACGCGATGGTGCGCCGCTGGCACGGTTGAAAAGCGCCAGGGCCGGTTTATTCCCGGCGATAGCTGCATTTTTGGATAAATATGTGCGGGGTGTCTCATGAAAAAATTGATGTTACTACTCCTGGTAATTGTGCTGATTTTCCCCCTGACCGGGCACGCCCAACGGCCCGACGCGCCGCAATACGCACAGCGCGGCCCGTATGCGGTCGGCACCCGCGAAGTCAGCATCGCGGCGGGGCAGGGTATCGGGCAGGACCAACCGCTCACCGCGACGTTGTGGTATCTCGCGCTGAACCCGGACGGCGTAGAAGAAGCGGTCGATTACCGGGTGATGGCGCTGACGGTGCCGGGGCGGGCTATTCTGGACGCCGCGCCCGACGCCGACAATGGCCCGTATCCGCTGGTGGTCTTCTCGCACGGCAACGGCGGACTGCGCTACAACAGTCTGTGGTTTACAGAACATCTCGCCTCGCATGGTTTCGTCGTGATCGCCGCCGATCATCCCGGCAATACCATTTGGGAGGCGCTGCAAGGTGAGGCCGTCATTGAACGGAATATGCTGGCGAGTCTGGCAACCCGCCCGTTTGACGTATTGCGCGAGATCGCATTTATGGAATCACTGGCGGCGGACGATCCGCTGGCCGGATTGGTGGACCTGGACCGGATCGCCATCACCGGGCATTCGTTTGGCGGATTTACGGCGTTGTCGGTCGGCGGCGCGCGCCTGGATTTCGCGGGGTTGGCGGAGTGGTGCGCTGATCCGACCGATTTCCCGCCGCCGCCGGACGGAATCCCGGCCCGTGACCTGTCGCCGGACGCATTGGCGGTGCTGCAAGCGCAGACCTGTATGCACGCGCAGCCGGATGGCACTCCCCTCAATGGTCCCATCGACCTGACGCGCATCGACGACATGGCGAATCGGGTCGCGGCTTTTCGCGGGTTGGACGCTGCCCCGGATGGTTTGTGGCCTGCCACGACCGATCCGCGCGTGCGGGCAGTGGTGGCGATGGCCCCCGGTCTTAGCCGAGTCTTTGGTGCGGAGGGCCTGGAAGCGTTGGATGTGTCTACGTTGGTCCTGGTTGGGTCGGCGGATATCGCAACCGTGCCGGAGAGCGAAGCCTACTCGATTTACCGCTACATCAGCAGCACGGACAAGGCGCTGGCCGTTTTTGAGAACGCGGGCCATACCGTGTTTATTGACGCCTGCTCCGACGTGATGATGAATATGGGGTTGTTCTGGGCCTGTTCCGATGCGGTGTGGGACATGGCGCGGGTACACGATTTGAGTAACCACATGGCGACGGCGTTTTTGCTCTCGGTGCTGTACGATGATACGGACGCCGCCGCCGCGCTTGCGCCGGAATTGGTGGACTTTATGGGCGTGTACTATGCACGCGATTGAAACGGTCCGGCTGCGACTGCGTCCCTTCCGGCGCGATGACGCCGAGGTCTACTATCATACGCTGATGACCGATCCCGACGTGCAGCGCTATTTGCCCGGCGGCCAGCCGCGCCCCAGGGAACAGGCCGAACCCCAGATGGTCCATTTCCAGGACCACTGGACGCAGCATGGATTCGGCGGCTGGGCGGTGATCCACAAGGCAGACGGCGCGCTGATCGGCCAGTGTGGGCTGCAATACGTCGCAGGACGACCTGAGATCGAACTTTTTTACGCGCTGGCAAAACCGTATTGGGGCCGGGGACTCGCGCCCGAAGCCGCGCGCGCCGCGCTGCGCTACGGATTTGAGATCATGGGCTTTGACCGGATCGTGGCGGTGTTCGCGCCGGAAAATGCCGCATCCGAGCGTGTCATGATCAAGCTCGGCATGGCGCACCAGGGCACGCTGGAAGCCTATAACACCGTGTTGCCCTGTTACGCCATCACCCGCCAGGAGTTCCGGCCTGGCGATGCGCCTTTCACAGTGGAGGAGTATTCCCTTATGCCATTTCAGAACCTGAACGAGATCGAATCCAGGGAAGTTGTCCCCGGTATTCACGGCAAATTCGCCCACACTGACCACATGACGGTCGGCCATTTTCGCATCGAAAAGGGCGCGATCCTGCCAGAACACGCCCACCCGCACGAACAGATCACCAACATGATCGAGGGTCAGTTGGAAATGACGGTCGGCGGCGAAACTCTGGTCCTGACGCCGGGGCAGGTCGCCGTGATTCCGAGCAACGTCACGCATTCGGCCCGCGCCCTGACGGAATGCCGCGTGATCGACGTGTTCCAGCCCGCGCGCGAGGATTACAAATAGCTGACTTTCTGCGGCGTCAGTTTGTGGGTGGCTGCGTTCCGGGCGGACCTGATCCAAGCCAACGCCGCATCCCGAACCATACGCTTCCCGCCACCAACAGCAGCGCCACCAGCCGCGCAACCATCAGGACCGGGTTGGTATCAACCAGCAGCACTACCAGCAGCGCCAGCCCTAATAACGCCACCAGGACCGTCAACAGGCGCTGGCGCTCGTTGTAGAGCAGGCCGGTACGGGTTTGGGCGGCGCGCATCATCAATTCCACGCGGCGCAGCGTGATGTCGATCTGGGTGATATCGGCTTCGATCTGGGCATGGTGCCCTGCCAGCCCGCTCACCTGCGCTTCCCACACGCTCGGCGCGGCGTCCCACAGCCCGTACTGCTTTAGCGTCCGGCGGTAATTCGCCATGAGCGTATTCAATTCCTGGGCGGTGGCGCGCGTGACCGCCAGATCGTCCAGCACGCTCGTATAGGTCGATTCCAGCATGTC
>JAFGTJ010000297.1 GCA_016934195.1 Anaerolineae bacterium
CCCTTCGCGCAAAAATTCCGGGCAGCTTACCACGCTGAACTCAACCGGTGACGGCTGGTTTTCGCGCACAATGTCGGCCACCCAGTCACCCGTCCCGACCGGCACCGTTGACTTGTTGATGATGATCAGCGGGTGGTCCATTGCCTTCGCTATGGTTTCAGCCGCCATGCGCACATATTGCAGATCGGCCTCACCGGACACGCCTTCGGGCGTGCCTACCGCGATGAACACAAACTCGGCCTCTTGCAGCGCTTCAGCATACGACGTGGTAAACGCCAGCCGCCCCGCTTTGACGTTACGTTCCACCACTTCGCCCAATCCCGGCTCGTAAATTGGCAAAATGCCTTTATTGAGATTGGCTATCCGCTCCTCGTTGATATCCAGTGCGACAACTCGGTTCCCCAGGTCCGCGAAACAGGTTCCCGTCACAAGACCCACGTAGCCTACCCCAATCACCGCAATGTTCTTCATGTGAAACACCTCTCCTGATACACTGGCTTGTGATAATCACAGCACTTAACTCACAATCGATCCGTTTTTTCGATCCTCAAGCGCCATCTGTGCGACCTGTCGCCCCATTTCAACCGCGTAAGTCGTGCCTCGGTCCCAGGGATAGACCTGGCTCATGCTCGCCAAATACAGCCCATTAAGCGGGGTACGCAGGTCGGGCAGTTTTTCGGAATGATTTACAAACGGCACCGGCTGCGCATACGGCGCACGAAATATCCACTGCTTGCGAATCCAGCCAGACGAAAAATCAGGGTTGAACTTCGGCAGCGCGCTGATAAACCGTTCGGCCAATTCGTCATCACTCAATGTGAAATACTCATGATCGGGCGGCACGTAATCGCCGCAGTAGACCAGATGATCGCCGCCGTAGTGCGCCCGATCCATGTAATTCGTGTGTTCAACCAGGGCCAGGAAGGGGAATTCCGCGCGCGACCGGTCCGGCTGACTGGCCGGTAAACTGAGCCAGTACGTCCCGTCGGTGAGCAGTTGGTGTTTAAGCGCCAGAATCACCACCACCGATCCCAGGCTTTTGAGCTGCGCAAGCTGCCCGGTATATTCGGCGGGCAAATCGGGCACCAAACGCTGCATGATCCGGGGCGACGACGTGCTGATCACCGCGTCAAACTTGCCGCCATATTCGCCCGCCGTGACCGTGAATCCGCCGCCGGGCTGCGGCTGGATGCGCTTGACCGGCGTATTCAGATAAATTTTCGCGCCGCGCGCCCTTACCCGGTCGGCCAGCAGTCCCAAAAACGCCTGGAAACCACCCTCGAACGTGCCGAGTTTCGTGGTGCGCTTGTGAATACGCGCCCACATCCAGGCCATGTTAACCTTGTCATAATCGTCGCCAAATTTGCCGATCAGCAGCGAGCGCCACAGCGTTTCATGCGCCTCATTACCCATATACCACCGCAGCCAGGCATCGGCGGTTACGCGCTCCAGCGGCTTCCAGTTATCGAATAAACGCAAATACAGGGCCGCGAAACCGTAGCGAATCTTGGCAGGCCACGATATCGGTAGCCGCAAATTAGCGATCACGAGATTGGGCCGGTCCATCTGGTAGATTTTGCCCTTCAGCCACAGCGATGTGATCGGGCGTGGAAATAGCACCTTGTCGCGTACGCCTAATTCACCGATTAGATTCAGCACGGCGTCATCGGTGGCGAACCAGTGATGGTAAAATTTTTCCAGGGTCCAGTCCCACTGTTCATCTTTGAACCCAGCCGCCAACCCGCCGATCTCGGCTCCGGCTTCGTAAACATGGACCTCTGCCCCACTCTGCGTCAGATCATACGCCGCCGCTAATCCGGTCGCCCCGGCCCCTACAACTGCTACCCGGCACGTCATCCGGCCCCCACCTCACTTTCTCGCGCCGCTGCCCCATCCGGGGAAACGACTTCTTCCGTCACAACTTCGCGCGCCCGGCTGAAATCGCGCCAGCCCAGTCCTTCGCGGTACAGATAATAGAATCCCAACAACGTCACCGGAAGCCACAACGCGGCGTGCAGCACCAGGGTATAGGAAGCCGCGATGGTTTCTGATACCCCGTAGGCTTTCAGCGTCTCGATCCCCGGTGTGTCAAACGTGCCCACGTACCCCGGCGACGAGGGCAGCGTGGTAGCCAGATTCACCACCGCCGTCATCACCATCAGCACAAAAAAGCTCACCTCAAAATTGAAGGCGTGCATCACGAACCAATATTTAGTCGTTTCCGTGAGCCAGATAAACACCGAGGATACCAGTATCATGATCAGGTCTTTGGGCGAACGTAAATTTTCCAGCCCCAACATGAAATGACCGGCGATGCTCTTCGCCCGTTCGCTGAGTTTGCCGGGCAGCACGCGGTCAAAAATCGTGGTATAAAGTCGGCGCATCCGGTCGGGATACAGAGCCATCACCAAGAATACCAGAAAACCGCCCCAAAACAGCAGGGTGGAAAAAAAGACGACGTCCCGCAGCCAACCTTCTTTGAAATCCGCAAACGGCAGGGCCACGAACACAAAAATCAACATCACCAGCCCGTCAAAAATGCGCTCGACAATGATGGTCGCAAGACTGGCCGAGATATTGACGTCTTCGTTACACTTGAGCACATAGGCGCGGATCACTTCCCCGGCGCGGAAAGGATACACGTTGTTGCCCATGTAGCCGATTACGACAATCGGGAACAGATTGCGTAGAGAAATGATCTTGAGTGGACGCAGCAGATAATGCCAGCGCCACGTCCGGCCCCACACTGCCAGGAAATACACCCCCACGCCCGGCACAATCCAGCCAATGCGAGCGTCTCGAATACCGTCCCAAACATCGTCCAGCCGCAGTCCCTTAAGACCAACGTATAAAAATACGAGGCTGATCACAATGCTCAGGATCAGCGTCATGTAACGCTGCACCGGCTGCCAGATACGTCGAACCGTCACGTTATCGCCATCCTAAAGTGGGGCGCGCCGGATTTTCGCGCGCACGATATTTCTACACCACAACACGCCTGTTTCCCCATGCGCGATGATATCATACCAGGAACATCATGACGGTGGCATCACAAAACAGGAGCGGCACGTCATGCCGCTCCAGGATCATTATACCAGACTGGCGCACTCAGGGCCGTTACGAGTCAGTGCTGACAGACTCAGGGAGCATCCCGGCAAGAATGCGTTCTAACGCCATCGTATGGCTGCACACGCCACGCGAGCCAAAAAAGCTGCAATCGCACGTCCATTCACCGTTTTCATAAGTCGTCGTGTGGGGGTTGTTGTCGCCGTCAAACGTTACATTGAACGACATGAACCGGATTCGCTCGCGTTCCTCAGCATACCGTTTGGCTTTCTCAATCTTGCCGATCATCCCGTAGTCCATTGTTGCGGCTCCTTCATACTTGTAATTGGATACTTTAAAGCAAAAAAGCACACCGATTCCATCAGTGTGCTTTATCAAACACCTGTCCGCGACCAAACAACCATGTGTTTAGGCGTTTTCCTTACCAAATGGCAGCATCTCGATTACTATCCTTACGATAAAAACTCTTTAACTTGAGGTCAGTATAAGAGAAGTCCAGAGCAGTGTCAACCGGGCAACGTTAACGTTTAGTTAAAAAAGTGTGCGCGGCTGTGGCAGCGCCGCCAGTTCGCGGAGATACGATTGGCATACAATCCCGTCCAGTGCAAATACCAGAATGCCGTCGTCCCCGATGGCAACCGCCTGGGGAACCGCATCCGGGATTGGAGCCTCGGCCAGCAGTTGAAGCTGTTCGGCCCGCGCCAGCAGATCATGCGCCGCCGCCTGTCGTAACGGTTGCAACTGCGCGTTATAGACCCGGATCAAGCCCTGTTCGCTGATCACCAAATAAGAGCCATCCGGCGAACATCCAACCGGGCCACCACCGGAGGTTAAAGCCTGTTTATGAAGCACCTGCCCGGCCATATCCACCGCCACAATAGACGCGGAATCACTCACATAAGCCACGCCGCCCGCATCCGGCACCTGAATCGCTGCGCTCAAACTGTCCCACCCATCCGGCATGGCATGGGCTCCGACATGGACCTGCTGCTGGTAAAAATGCAGCCTGTTATCCGAATCCAGGCAAACGACCGTGCCCAGTTCACGATCCAGCCCGACCGCTACGAGCAACGCATCGCCCGCGCGCGCGAGCGTCGTTTGCACCCCGTCTACATCCAACGTCAAGCGGTGATCGCGCGCCCAATACAGGCGCAGCCGTCCATCATATGACGTGTAAATGGTCAGATCGCCGGTCGGTACAACGGGGAGATAAGCGCCATTGGGCGCGCGCAACGTCTCCAAAAACGCCCGCCACGCGAGGCTTGTCCGGTCCACATCAGTTGGGGGAACAACATCCAGCCGGGAGTACAATGCGCCATCCCGCGCGCCATAAAACTGCACCTCCTGGCCCGACATCCAGGCGGCTACCTGCGCCGGGCTGCCGCCCAGCATATACACGGCGGGAAGCGGGTACTGCGCGAGATGAAGCCACCAGCCCACTGTGATTGCCCCCCTATTCTGTCTACTCTACATCCACCACGCGCAAACGCGCGCCGCCCTTGAGCCAGACCGTCAACCCAATCTGAAAGGCATCGACGTTCTTCAACTTGAGCGTGCCGTTACGCAGTAAATCGTACCGGAAGGAATCATACTCATAACTGGGTTCGCCGCTGCCATCTTCCAAACTGAGCGTGAGCGCCAACGCGCGCGGCACTTGCAAATCCAGATCGCCGCTGCGTGCCTCGATAATCCCGGTGAGCACGTCCTGGGCGGGCAGCGCGACCGTAATATCACCATCGGCCAGATGCACGTCCAGGCGCTCCAGGCGCAGCGGTTGTATATTCAAGGTCAGATCGCCCTGGCTGCCGTCAAACAGGAATTGCTGGACCGGCACATCTACCGGTAGCGCAATAGCGAGCGTGCCGCGCCCATAATCTTCCAACTTGGGAATCGCGTTGGGATACGATTCGGTCACAGTGAGCGTTGCCGTATCACCGTCCACAACCCAAACCATCGTGACATCGCTCTCATTGCTACCCTGGAAATCAGCAGACAGATCGCGCACGGCTCCCTCAGCGGGTGCTACCGTGACCGTTGTGCGTTCGACCGACACATCCAGAATGATCTGGTTGATCTCGGTGGAAATGGATTCGGCAAACGATACCTGATTGTCCGAGCGCAACGTCCCAGCCTGTTTTTGGTAAGCGAACCACACCACCCCGGCCAGCACTATCACCAGCAGGACCAATCCAACCCAACTCAGGTTCAACGTCCAACGCGACACCCGCACCTGCCGCCGCCCGACCAACACATCAAAGCCAAACAGCACCAGCAGCGCAGGCCACGCCCGCAATAAAATATCTTCCACCGCCAGCGGAAACGCCCCCGCCACCGTCAACAACCAGATCGAGCCAACGGCAATCAGGATCACCGGCCATAGAGTACTGCGGCGCGCCGTCGTCATGCCATCCTCCAAAGCTGCTTCACCAGCAAGGTCAAGCCAAACCCGATCACGACCAGCGGCAAAAAGGCATCGCCATTTTCACCGCTCAGGATGCCCAGGTTGCGCGCCAGCACGACCAATCCCATCACGATCACCGCGCCGCCGATCACGATCATCGTTTCGGGGTTAGTGGTGCGCCGCCCCATCATGACCGGATCGGAGGGGATATCGGCCAGGGTTTCCGGCGGCAAAATGTACCACAGAGCCAGGTAAATAAGCACGCCAGTCCCGGCGGTGAATACGCCCAATACGACAAATACGCCGCGCACCCACCAGGGATTCACGCCAATATACGCCCCCAGCCCACCGCATACACCGCCAAACGTGCGGTCGGTCAGACTTCTAGTCAGCCGTCCCATTCATGTTAATCCTTGTTTGCAGGTTAATGTACAAAGCCAATATACCGTTTCTGGCCTGATATGCAAGTTGCGCAGTGCCACACAAGATGGGACAATCGGCGGCAGTATCCGGTACAAAGCTGACTTACCGCACCCAACATCGACAAGGACCACCGCATGACGATCACCTATCGCGCCGCCGCTGATGTGGATTTCGAGGCATTTACCGCTGCCTTTAACCTCGCTTACAGCGATTACCATGTACCCATTTCCATGACTCCCAACTCGTTTCGCAGCCTGCTAGCCCGTGATGATCTCGACCTAACCGCGTCAGTCGTGGCGCTGGATGGTGATACCATTGTGGGCACCGGGCTGTTGGGCATCCGTATCAAACGTGGTTGGATCGGCGGCATGGGCGTGATTCCCGACCGTCGCCGCCAGGGAATCGGGCGGGGAATGATGCGCTACCTGCTGCATCAGGCGCAAACACGTAACCTGAACGCAGTGAGGTTAGAAGTGATCGAGGCCAATACCGGCGCGCACGCGCTGTACCGCCAGTTGGGATTTGAGCACCAGCGCTACCTGTTGATCCTGGAACGTTATCCGGCCCCGCTGTCCCCGGCCTCGCAGAACTACGCGATAGAGGAACATATGCCAGAAAGCCTGCTAGACGATTACGTCAACTTTCACGATGTATCGCCTAACTGCTGGCAGCGCGATCTGCGGTCGCTGCGGGCCATTGCGCCTCACGCGGAAGGATGGGCAGCACGCGCGGATAACGCGATTGTAGGATACGCTATCGGGTGGGCCAGCACCTACGGAATACGCCTGATCGATCTGGCGACCGATCCGGTGGGCAACCGCGCTGCGATCACACAGGCGCTGCTCACGCGCCTGCACCAACAGTACCCTGAAGCCCAGGGTAACATTTATAACCTTGCCGAAGATGACCCGGTTGTGCCCGGTTTCGAGGCAGCGGGTTACACGGTTGCATTCCGGCAAATCGAAATGAAGCTCGTGTAACGTATTGACCTTGACTCACTTGAAGGGAGAACGAACAAAACGCATGGTCATCCGTACCCGGCCAAATTCCAACTCGTCACCATCACGGAGACGGTAGCGGCGGCGGGGTTCGAGTGAAAACCCGTTGATGCGGGTGCCGTTGGTGCTGTTCAGGTCTTCAATATAGAGCGACTTGCTTTCATCATCCTGAATGATAGCCGCGTGCCGCCGCGACACACCGCCCTCTTGCCCGTCATAGGGCGACAGATCGAGATCGGGGTAATAATCGGCAACCGGATCACTGCGGCCAAGCACTACGTGGTCCCGGACTTCAATCCCAACCGTTGTCTGGTTGTCTCCACCGATCTGCAGCAGCAGCCGCCAGGGAGCCGCCAGCCGCGCAGTTTGGGGCCGGGGTTGATCAGGTTCAACAGGCATCCGGGGACTGGCTGCATCGCCTAGCCACGATGTATGGCGTTTGGTTGATTCATCTTGCGGCTGATTTGTCCCATCGTCTGACATTGGGTGGACCTCACAGTACACTAGAGTGGTTCGTCACAACTGAACCAAGAGTATACAATTAAGCTAAATCATGCAACCCGACTCGTTAACCCAACTATTTACACGCCACAAATCCGGCTGGCTCATTGTATTCACCGTTCTGCTTGTGAGTCTGTTCGCAGGGTTGATTGCCGCCGCGCTGTATCTGGCAGATGATCCGCAGCCCCAATCACCCACCGCCACCGATCAGGGAGCCACACACGGGTTACAAGCGCCCGTATTCCTGCTAAACGGAAATCATCCCGCGCTGGTCTGGCGTCCGTTAGACTCATCTACGCCGCTCAGCTACCAGTCGCTAAACCCGCCGGAAGCCGTCCAGGGCATCATCCCCTACAACGATGTGAATCCGCGTACCTGGGCCGCCGTGCCTGCCGGACCGGATGGCTATCATCTGGTATGGCTGGAACCGGACGGCAGACTGCGCAGCGCCCTGATCACGGTACACGGCGAAACAGTGCGCGGGCCGATTGAGTTAGCGTCCATCGCTCGCCGCGATTTTACGCTGCTGTCCCTTTCCGGCGACCGCGCGCTGCTGCTCTGGACTAGCGATCCCGCCGGATATCTGGTCAGCGCCGTAATCGACCGGGCCGGACGCCCCGGCCCAATCAGCGCCCCGTTAACGCGCCGCGTCGATCACATGACGGCGGCACTTGACCGTAACGACACTCTCCATCTGGTCTGGCTGACGCGATCCGCGCCGGGGGAATGGGCGCTCAACTACCAGTCCGGCGAGGCGAGCAACCCTGATCGGATCAATCTTGACAATCCTCATTCGCTGCACACACTGGCCCTGGCTCCTGGCGAAAACGTAACATCATTCCAGATCGGGCTGGATGAGACACACGGTTACGCGATCTGGGGCATTACCGCTGCCAAGCAACCGGACATTGAGCGCGTAGTCGTTCTGGCATTTCCGTTAGACAATCCGGCGAACAACGCGATCCACGAACTGCAATGGGCCGGAGATGCCGCGCTGCGCTGGCCGCGCACGACTCCCGGCCAGCATACGATCATGCCGCTGGCGGTCGCGCTGCGCACACCGGACGGCTGGCGTCCGGCAGTCGGCACCTACCAGGGCGGCACGCTGCGCGACTATCAGATCGTCGCGTCCCAGGCGGCTAACGCCGGTCCCCCCACTATCGCCATTGCCCCGGACGGCGACCTGTACCTTGCGTGGTCCGGGCTGAAAGGCGCAGCGCCACACACTTATACCACGCAATGGAAACAAAAAGGATTTTGAATACGGCGGCGTCCAAACAGCGGAAAGGCGTTGGTTTAAGCGTTGGGTTGTGACGCGGCTCCTGCGCTACAATCAATAGTCGCCGTTTTGCTCAAACCCTATTCAAGTGAGGACACGTCATGCAGTATTTTATTATGCGGCGTTTTGTTAGCGCGCTCGTAATGATCAGCATCCTGACGCTGGCTGCGCCGGTCCAGGCCCAACCGGGTGGTAAACCTGCGGTGCTGCGTATTGCCATGCCCCAACTGGGAAATCTGGACCCAATGCAGCTTTCGCGTTTTGATCCGCACACCCGCGATCTGGTCGAGAACCTGTTCGTCGGCCTGACCCGGTTCAATCCCCAAACCCGGCAGATCGACCCCATGCTGGCCGAAAGTTGGACCATCAGCGCGGATGGGTTGACCTGGACCTTCACGCTGCGCCAGGATATCCAGTGGGTACATGTGGACCCGGCAACCCAGGCGATCATGGCAGTACGCCCGGTTGCCGCCGGGGACGTGGTGTACGCCATTCAACGCGCCTGCGATCCGCTGCGGCCTTCGCCGGTCACGGCTAACCTGATGATCGTGCGCGGCTGCCAGACCGTCGCCCATGCATTCCCCGAAGTGATCAACGACCTGTTCATTGCGCGGGAAATGGGCGTCCGCGCCACCGGGCCAAACACATTGGAGATCGACCTGTTGTTTCCAGCCAGTTATTTCCCAACGCTGCTCAGTATGCCGGAATTTCGTCCCCTGCCCCGTGAGGCTGTGGCCGGTAACGACAACTGGACGCCGGAGAACAGCATCATGACCAGCGGGCCGTATGCGCTGCAAACTCAAACCGCGTCCGGCATGACATTAGCACGAAATCCGTACTGGCCCGACACGGTCGCAGGGAATATCGAAAACGTGGAAATCACATTTGCCGCCCCATCAGGCGATGGCTCCGTCGATTTTGTACGCCTGGACCCGGCAGAGGTAGCCGGTATCCGCGCCGCCGCGCCAGATGCGGTACAGACTGCGCCTGGCTCATCGCTGGTTATGCTGGGATTTGCCCACGAACGGGAATTAACCAACAATCCCGACGTGCGGCGCGCGCTGGCGAGATCCATCGACCGGAAAACACTCGCCGCCCAATTGTTCCCCGGCGAAGCCCAACCACTTGACCAGTTCACGCCGCCGGGCGTGGTCGCCGCGCCGGAAGCACATGAGTTTGGATTTGACGCAGCACAGGCACAAACTGATTTTGGCGCAGCAGGATATACGGGTTGTTCGGATGTGCCGGAAAAACTGGCTTTTTCCGTTCCGAATGATGATCCGGTATGGACGCAGGCGGGGCAGGCCATCGCGCAGCAGTGGATCGATCACCTGGGCTGCAACCTGGCGCTGTTTGAAGTCGGCACACTGCCGCGCACGCTGTTGATCGAATTCAGCCACTCGACCCACAATTCGGAGGAAATCACCCGGTCGCACGCCTGGATCGCCACCTGGAACGCTGATTATCCCGACGCGAACGCCTGGTTGAATGACGCGCTGCACTGCCGTTACGGGTATATCCGCACCGGGCGCGCGTGTGACGAGGCCGACGATTTGCTGGATCAGGCCGCGCTCGAATACGATCCGGTCCGGCGGGCAGCGATCTATGCCCAGGTCGAAGAACACTTCTTCGGACCAGGCGGGACATTCCCGGTTGTGCCGTTGTTCATCTCAACCGAAACACGGCTCCAGCAGCCCTGGTTAACGGGAGTCAACGAGTACGGCCCGGCGCGTTTTGACCTGTGGCAGATCGACACCGCCACACAACCTTAACGCGCCGTCCCAACCGCGTTACTGCGTCTGCTGCTGGAAATCGATCCGGTAGGACGTGGTGCCGGTCACATCCTGGCCGTTGATGGTCGTTTCGCACGCGCTGGCCTCGACCGTCGGCGCATCCGACGACAGGCCGGGAATCGCTACCGAATACGAACGGCCCGGTTCCATTTCAAAATCGGCGTATTCCGGGCCGATCTCCGGCTTCAGGCCGGTATAAAACGTGTCGGATAAGCTGCCGCCCCAGGTGACAGTTACCGGCATACCCGGCACACCCTGCCCCAGACGGTCGTAGACGCGCACCGCGATGATGCCGTCGAAATCAGGATCGCAGAAGGACCGCAAACGCCCCAGGATGTAGCCGCCGGACGGTCGCGGCGTGGGGGTCGGGACAAAAACCTGCTGCGGCGGACTGGTCGGAAACGCGGGCGAGGGCGTCTTGCTTGCGGCGGGCGTGACGGTCGGCGTGCGAGTCAGAGTCGGCGTAGGCGGGTTAAAGGCCATTGGCGCAGGCGTCGGGAACAACCCATCAGCGCAGCCGCTCGCACCCTGGGGTCGGTATAACTGCTCCAATGCGCGGATCACGCGGATGTCGCGGTTATTGTTGGTCTGCACGGTCTTAACCCGCTCGCAGGCGATGTCGGCCACCATATTCCACACGTCACGATCCGGGCTGACGGCGCGCAGCCGGTCAAACGCCAACCCGACATCCTGGTTTTGCGCGTAACTCAGGGCTATCGCCACCACGTAATGCTCACGAGCCGTTTCGTTAAGCTGCCAGGGCGCGGTATTCTCCTCGATCACCGGATCGATTTCCCAGGTATACAACAGGCCGATCCCAATACCGAGCGCTATCCCAATTAAGATTGCGGCCCACGAAACCCCACTCCCAGCGCGTTCAGGTATATGTCTGGTCATGGCGACGAAGGGGACGGTGTTGAGTGGTAGATTTCCATCGCGGGCGGCAGAGGTTCCGAGCTTAACGCATCGGCCAATGCCACCAATGGCGGGATCGCGGGGACGTTGCTCTGGCTGATGTAACGCTCGGTCAATTCACGAATGTAGCGGAAAATATTTTCCATACCGAGCGGCTGGAGCCGGGACAACGCGCCGTCAAGGTCCTGGTCGTACTGGTAGCCCTCCGCCACCATGACAGTATATTCTTCCTGGTAATGCGGGGCCAGCGCCGACAGGGAACTATTGGTGTATTCGACCGGGAACTGCTGCCATCCCAGGAATACGCCAGCCGCTAACCCCATGATCACGCCGATCAGCAGCGAACCGACATGCCGTCTTGTCATAACCTGTTTTGCCTCGCCTGAACCACCTGCTATAATTCGTCTGGTCTGGATCGTACACCAACTCGGCCCACACCTCAAAAAAGAAGAGCCGGGGAAACGATGTCCCGGCTCCATGAGTTATGCCGAAGGTGGGAGTCGAACCCACATGGGTTTTACCCCGCGCGATTTTGAGTCGCGTGCGTCTGCCAATTCCGCCACTTCGGCGCTAAATACATAAGAAAGTATAGGCGCATTTGGGCGATCCGTCAATGGCATTTTATGGCGTTTCGGCACCTGTTCAAAGGACCACATGGACGAAAACGCGCTCATCCGAGCAGCCAAGCGGGGCGATATCGAGTCATTTAACCAGCTTGTGCTGCATTACCAGGACATGGCTTATTCCGTCGCCTACCGCATGATGGGCGACCGTGACGCTGCCGCCGATGCCGCACAGGACGCTTTTATCTCGGCCTTCCGCAACCTGCGCCAGTTCAAAGGCGAACGGTTCAAATCGTGGCTGATGCGGATCGTGACCAACGCCTGTTATGACGAACTACGCCGCCGCCAACGCCGTCCAACCGCGTCATTGGACGATCTTACCGGCGCGACTCCCGGTCCAGATGATTTAAGCCTGCACAGCCAGCAGGAAAACCCGGAACATCACGCCCAACGTATGGAACTCCACACCGCCATTCAGGACTGCATCAACGCGCTGCCGGACGATCAGCGCGTGATCGCGGTGCTGGCCGACGTGGAAAACTACGACTACCAGGAAATTGTCACTATCGCAGGCATACCGCTGGGCACGGTCAAATCGCGGTTGAGCCGCGCCCGCGCCCGGCTGCGCGATTGTTTACAAGCTGTGCGGGAACTTTTACCCGCCGAATACCGTCTAACAGATAACTAACCGACAACCAACGACCCAGGCAGTTTGAGCGTAATCAATCATGGCAGCATCCCACAACATCCCCTCAGAACGCGATTTCGAGCTGCTGTCCGCATACCTGGATGGCGAACTGCCGGATCGTGAACGCGCCGCCCTCGAACAGCGCTTGAGCCAGGACCACGCGCTGCGCGACCTGCTGGACGATCTACGCAATACGGTAGCCCTGGTGCGCGATCTGCCACGCCTCAAAGCGCCGCGCAGCTTCACCCTGGACCCGGCAGTCTACGGGCATCAAACGCCCTGGTGGGAACGTTTATTCACCCTGCATAACGCGCTGCAACTCTCCGGCGCACTGGGCGCGGCGGCGGCGGTAGCGCTGATCGCATTTGCCGTGCTGTTTAGCAGTTCAGGCGATACCGGAGAAACCAAAGAAGCGCCCGCCGCTGCCATGATGGAATCGCAGGCCAATAATGCCGAACCGGGCGCAGCGGTGACGGTCCAACCGACGGCCCGCCAATTCCCAACGGCTACCCGCGCGTTACTTTCGACCCCCACCCAACTGGCATCCGACGAATCTGAGGGAACAGCGGCGGAAGAAGCCGCCACCGAAAATGAAGCACCAATGGAATTCATGGTAGAACCGGGTGGGGACACAAACGGCGATACAGGCGACACCATGGGCGGCATGAGCGATGCGGACGATGTGGGTGAAACGGGTGAAGGAAGCGCCATCGCCGCCACCGCCGAGGTAAACGCGGCGGCTGTCGAATCGGCAGCCGCGCCAGAATCAAATGGCCCGCCGCCTGCTGCGCTCGACACCGCCCCGCCGTCAGAACCGCCTGCCGCAGCCCAGGCGCAAACTGCCGGAGGTCTAGCCAATACGCCGCCGCCCACACCGTCTCTCATGCCGTCCCCTCTGCCCTCGCCTCTCAGCGAACCAGCGGACCAGGAAATGGCTGACGACGGGGCTATAGTCCGCGAAGGCGCGGAATCAGACGCAGGACCAACAGGCGACTATGCAACAGATCAAACCGCCGCACAACCGCCCGAAACACCCGCCCCTGATGCCATCGCCGCCGGGGAAACCGCACCGCAGGCTGAACCCTCAACCGAACCATCAGACAGCGAACAGACTACAGCGGATCAGCCCGCAGAACGATCCGATCAAAAAGACGCACAAGACAGCGATTCGGACAATCTCGGCTGGTTGGCCGGGGTAGGAATTGTCATGCTGGCGGTATCCGGGATCGTATTTGTGGCCGGACGCAGAATGGCGCGGCGGGCATGACCAAACCGGTGAATTTCTGCCAGGTCTGCGGCCACGCCATGACCGACCAACACGCCTACGGTAAAAGCCGCCGGGTATGCCCGGACTGCGGCTATGTGCATTTTCAGGACCCCAAAGTGGCAGCGGTGATTTTCATTGAACATCGTAACCGGGTGCTGCTGGTCCGGCGAGTCATGAATCCAGAACGCGGCAAATGGGCGCTGCCCGCCGGGTATATCGACTATGGGGAAGACCCGCGCGACGCTGCGGTCCGTGAAGTACAAGAGGAAACCGGGCTGGAAATTGCCATCACGCGCCTGATTGACGTGCAAGGCGGGCCAACCCAGAATAGCTCGGCTCATCATGGCGCGTCGATTGTCATCATCTACGGCGCGCGCGTGGTCAACGGAACCGCCGAACCGCGCGACGATGCCGACGCGGTGTTATGGTATGCGGCGAGCGATCCGCTGCCGGACATTGCCTTCGAGAGCACGCGCACCATGCTCGAAACCTGGATCGCAAAGCAGAACAACCAGAACGATCTATAACTTGTCCATCGTGGCGATCCATTCCGGCGTCATCTGCCAGCGCCAATACAGACGCACCAGGAACGGCGCATACCGTTCGGCCCACACGCCCCATTTGGGCAGCGCGCCACCCAAAATTAACTCATTCTGCCCGCGCACCAGCGCCAGGACTGCCCGCTCGGCTACGTCGTCAGGATGATCGATATGAAACCCGTAGCGCTCGATCACATCTTCGGTTTCAGGCGGGATCATGTCGGTCAGCGTCCAACCGGGCAGCGCCAGGGTCAAATGGATACCAGTCCGATCCAATTCGCGGCGCAGCGCATCGGTAAACCCGGCAAGACCATATTTGCTCGCCACGTAGGGCGCGAACAACGGCATAGCCACCCGCCCCAGTCCCGACCCAATGTTGAGAATGTAACCGTGATTGTTGTCCAGCATGTGCGGCACGACCAACTGCGTCAGCCGGATCACCGACCACAGGTTCAGGCGGATCAACTGCTCAATGCGCGCTGGGTCCTGCTGTTGGAGACGCCCGCCGTGCGTCAATCCGGCATTATTCACCAGCACATCGATCCGGCCAAACCGCTCCAATGTCTGGCTGACCACCTGCTGCAACTGCGCATCGTTGGCAATGTCGGCGGGAATAACCAGCACATCCGAGGTATACGGCTCGATTTCGCGCTGCACCGCTTCCAGACGCTCCCGGTCACGCGCAACCAGCACAATCTTTGCCGCACGCCGCGCAAACGCGAACGCCAGCGCCCGCCCAATACCGGAAGATGCCCCGGTAATCAGCACTACTTTTTCATTGAGCACCAGGGTCGAATGCTGCGGGCGAAAATAACGCGCCAGCCAGTACGTCCCGCCGCCCAGGATACCGCCCCAGGCCAGACGCCGTATCCAACGCATGGTTTACCCCTCCTTGCGTGCAATCATGATCTGGTTGACACCCATTGTAAGCGGAGTCCAGGTGGCATGAGTCGCCACCTGGGACAATGCCGGAAGACCCAACAGTCCAAACTGGACAATCTTGGGAATCACCGGGAAGTACGGCACGTCCCACAACCCGTCCCCGAAATGCCGCAGGACCTTAAACCCGTTCGCCTCGCACCAGGAGCGCCACTGCTCCGGCGGTTGGACGTTGATATGGGTCGGGTCTTTGCCGATGGCGTCGGTGTGCGGGTCCTTGAAACGGCGCAGGCTGTAGCCAGGATTCGGAGTAGCGAACAGCCACAATCCACCCGGCTGCAAGATGCGGCTGATCTGTTGGAGCGTATCCGCGGGATCGGGCAAATGCTCCACCAGATGCAGCGCGACAACGGCGGCGAACTCGCCATCACCAAACCGTTCCAGATCGCCCGCATCCATGACAAAACCCTCGGCGCGGGGCGCATTTCGCTTCAACTGCTCAATGCTGTAGTCTGCGATATCAATGCCCACACAGGCAAAATCCTCTTGCAGCAGGCCGAGCAAATGCCCCAACCCGCAACCCATTTCCAGCAATCGCCCGCCGCCGGACGGTGCATAACGGCGCACCAACGCCGCGTAGTAACGCCGCGCAAACCAGTACATGCTGAAGCGCCCCAACGGGCGATCAGCGTAATTGTAACTCTCGAAATAGTGCTCGCCGTATTCGTCCAACGGCACATCCGGTACAGTCTTTGGGGTGATATCAGAATCGGTCATTGTTTTTATGTCCCACCACTATGCAGCAACATAATCGCTACTTTAGATACACTGCCTGGCCGAAATCCCTCACTTTCATTGTACCCGGAAAAACAAAAGAGGCGGCCCGAAGACCGCCCCATAATCTCAATATGCAGCGTTTAAATCAGCCGCCAAACGCCAACGATATCTTGTTTGCCATATCCGACAGCAAGTACGGGAACACGCCCAGGAACACCGTCCCGACGGCGGAAATGCTGATCGCCCAGGCCAGCGGCCAGGGAGCGCTGGCTTCGGCTTCGCCCTCTTCAAAATACATCATCCACACGATGCGCAGATAGTAGTAGGCGGAAATTACGCTTGTCACCACGCCCACCACCGCGACCGGCATCAGGTCGGCGGCAATCGCGGCCTTGAAGACAAACCACTTGCCGATAAAACCTGCCGTGAGCGGAATCCCCGTCAGGCTGAGCATAAACACCGTCATCGACGCTGCCAGCCAGGGCCGCGCCTGTGCCAGACCGCGCAAGCCGTCCATGCCGGTATTGGTCGCATCGTCCTTCTCTAACGCGATAATGACCGAAAACGCGCCCACATTGGTGAAGGCATACGCCATCAGGTAGATCACAATCGCCTGCACCGCTTCGTCGGCAACTCCTGCCGATCCAGCCGCAGCAATCGCAATCAACATATACCCGGCGTGGGCAATGCTCGAATATCCCAGCAGGCGCTTGAGATCGCTTTGCACAATAGCAACCACGTTACCGAGCAGCATTGTGGCAACCGCCACCAGCCAGACGGTATCCTGCCATGCGGCAGCCGTCTCGCCTTCCAGTACAAAATTCGGCATTCCCGCAGCCAACACGCGCACCAGGGCCGCGAACCCGCCGACTTTAGCCGCCACGCTCATAAAAGCGACCACCGACGTCGGCGCACCCTGGTAAACGTCCGGCGTCCACATGTGGAACGGAACCGCCGCAACCTTGAAGCCCAGTCCAACCAGCAGCATCCCGGACCCGGCCAGCAGCAGGTAACGGGACGAGTCTTTGTCGGCCACAATGCCATCCACCGCCGCCCAGATGTCGCGGATATTGGTTGTTCCGGTCGCGCCATAGATCAGGGCCACGCCGTAGACCAGGAAACCCGATGCAAACGCGCCCAGGATAAAATACTTCATGGCGCTTTCTTCGGACTCCTCCTGCGGACGGCGAAACCCGCTCAGAATGTACAACGGAATCGACAGCAGTTCCAGCGCCACGAAAACCACCACCAGATCGCCCGCTGCCCCCATGAACATCACGCCCGTTGTGGTGAACAGCAGCAGGTAGTAGTATTCACCACGTTGCAGACCGGTCCGTTCCAGGTAGTTATAGGCCACCATCACGCCGAGCAGCGCCGTGACCAACGCGATCACGTTCACCGTGTCGGTAAAGCGATCCGCCACAAACAGGCCAAAAAACGCTTCCGACGTATCGCTGAACTCCACGATCTCGCTCAGCGACAGCAGCGAGAGCACCAATGACGCCACCAGTCCGCCCGCCGTCAACCAGGCTGTAATCTCTTTGCGCTCTTTGGGCACAAACAGGTCCACCAGCATGAAGATACACGCTCCCAACGCCAACAGCGTCACCGGGAGCGCCGCCTCGACGTTGAGATCACCTAAACCAGGGACTTCAAACATCGACTATCACCGCCTTTAACGTCCAGGTACCGCAAGCGAAGATGCAGCCGCCGTTTCCACGTCTCCCCCGCTGACACGCGGGGCCATAATCCACAGCGGCACCAGCAAAACCAGGTTGCCGACTGCGCCCATCACGACACCGACAAACGCGCCCATCCAGGGTTTGCGGCCCTTGCTGCCGTAAATGATCGGCGTGACGATCAGGCCAATCACCGCCCCAATCACCGCCCACAGCGTCA
>JAFGTJ010000298.1 GCA_016934195.1 Anaerolineae bacterium
GGCCCGCTGCGAATATTCAGGTTGCCGCTTGCTACCGCCGTGTAGTTGGCAGGCGGGGCTGTGCCATCAGTGATCGGCACATTGGCGGTATTCTGCGCGTTGACGTAGCCGCCATGCACCCACCCGATCAGGCCGTTGGCCGAAATCTGCCACCAGGACGAGTTCGCCGTGCGCCCGATGATGGGGAACGTCTGGTTACGGCTGATCACGGTCAGGCGCGCGCCGGTATAGGCGCTGGGCGCGCTCCGCACGTTCAGGTAATAGGCCGTCACCGTCGCGGTGGCGTTGGTAGGCGGCGGGGGCGGTGGAACCACGTCCACCGGCTGAAGCGCGAAGCTCAGGAACGCCACACCGGTATTCTCGAAGTATTCGACCACAATCGTATTTTGTCCGGCGATGCTCTGGAACTGGCGAACATAGGTGATTCCGCTGGAAATGTGCCACTCGTTGAGCAGCAGCACGCCGTTGATGTAGATACGCACGCCATCGTCGGCACGGGTGCTGATCATGTACGTGCCGCCGTTCAGCGCGGCGATGCCCGTATAGCGGATCGAGTAGATGTCCGCCGCGATGCCGGATACCGGGGCGGTATCAGTCCAGTTGAAGCCGACCGACGGCAGTTGCAGGGTGGTATAGGGCGCACCCGTCAGGTCCATGTTGTTATAGTATTCCACCGACCAGACCATGCCAGGGATACCGTCCTGTGCGGCGGCGCGGTCGGTCGTGAATCCGGCCAATGCCGCGATTGTCAGGGCAACGATCAGGGCCATTCGTATAATGCTGTGGTTCATGCTGTTTTTCTCCCGGTAAATGCTTGTATTCTCGTTATCCCGATTACCCTCTTATGTATAGTATAGGCGAAGTTCTTACGGTTGTGGGCGAGCGTGCCCCAATCGTGAGCCGGTCATAGATCGGGCGATAGGCGGGCGTTGGCTGGGAGTCGGTTAACGGCGGTATACTGGGGCGCATGTGACTTTTTGAGCGGTTAGCCTCACCCCCCGGCCCTTTCTCCATTGCATGGAGAGGGGGAGTCAAGCCAGGCAATCAAGTCCCCTCTCCATAACGCGGCGTTATGGAGGTGTGCGCCTCGCGCACGCGGGATTATAGGGGTGAGGCTGGATTTGGACAAAACCATGCCTACCCTACCACCATCCCCCGATCCCCTTCACACTCAGCGCGTCGTCGTACTGGGCGCGGCGCGGCAGGGACGCGCGTTAGGGCGCTGGCTGCCAACGATAGGGGCGCGCGTCACGCTCTCGGATAACCGGCCCGCCGACGCGCTGCCCGACGTGATCGCCGAATTCGCCGGGACTCCGGTCGAACTCGCGCTCGGCGGACACCCGCTCGACCTGCTGGACGGCTGCGACGTGTTATGTGTCAGCGGCGGGGTCCCGCTGACGCTGCCGATCATTCAGGAAGCGATCCGGCGCGGGGTGCGCGTGACCAACGATGCCCAGTTGTTCCTGGAACGCTGCCCCGCCCCGGTCCTGGGGATCACAGGCAGCGCGGGCAAAACCACTACCACCGCCCTGACCGGCGCGATCTGCCGGGCGGCGGGACGGACGGCGCACGTCGGCGGCAATATCGGGGAGGTGCTGCTGGACGATCTGCTGGATATCACGCCGGGCGATATCGTGGTGATGGAACTGAGCAGTTTTCAGTTGGAACTGATGACGGTCAGCCCGCCGGTCGCGGCAGTGCTCAACGTGACGCCCAATCACCTCGACCGGCACGGCACGATGGACGCCTATACCGCCGCCAAAGGACACATTTTCCAGCACCAGGACCCAGCCCATATCGCGGTGTTTGGCCGCGACGACCCGGTCGCGTATGGCCTGAGCCGGTCCGCGCCGGGACGGGTGGCGCTGTTTTCGCTGCGGGAACGGGTGGCGCGCGGCGCGTACCTGGATGGCGACCGGCTGGTATTGGTCGGAGAAAACGGCGAGCCGCAGCCTATCACCGCGCGCTCCGCGATCCGGCTGCGCGGCGATCACAACGTCCAGAATACGCTGGCGGCGTGTGTGGTCGCTGGTGAAAGTGGGATTCCAACGGATGCAATACGGACGGCAGTTGAGACGTTCACCGCCGTCGAACACCGGCAGGAACTCGTCGCCGTGATCGACGGTGTGACGTGGGTCAATGACAGTATCGCCACCGCGCCGGAACGGGTCAGCGCCGCGTTGCGCAGCTACACTGAGCCATTAATCCTGCTGGCGGGCGGGCGCGACAAAAACCTGCCCTGGGACGAGATGGCCGATCTTGCCGTGTTGCGCTGCCGGGCCGTGATCGCGTTTGGCGAATACGGCGGGCGCGTGCTGGAACACATCCAACATGCCCGGCTGCGGCGCTACCCGTCCGCCCTGGAGCGCGTGGTATTGTGCGACGATCTGCCGTGCGCGGTCGCTGCCGCCCGCGAGATCGCCCGGTCCGGCGACGTGGTGCTGCTCAGTCCCGGCGGCACGTCGTATGATACCTACGTGGATTTTGCGGCGCGCGGCCAGCATTTCCGCGATCTGGTGCGGGGGTAGATTTTTCACCCCAGAGACACAGCGGGGGAAGACTACAAGTTAGTATGATCGTGAGTTAGCCCCTCCCCCTTTCTCCGCAGGCGATCTTGTTGGTGAACCTATCGCCGTCGCATGTGCGTAGGGGCGTATCCGACCTCCGGTCGGCGCTTGCCGCGCCCTGGCTCAAAAACCGGGCGCGGCAAGCAGCGCCCCTACGAATGCGCTCCGGCCAAACACGAACCGGGCGCAGCAAGCAGCGCCCAAGAACCCCGCCGCGCTTATCCCTTTGGCGGACCCTGGCGCACCCGCGCCCGCAGAGCGTCCAGCGTGCGAAGTTCCGTGCAGCCGGGATACCACGCCGTCAGCAGTTCCAGCCACCACGTCGCGCCCGCCTCGGCATACCGCGCCACCGTCGCCGCCGCCGGGACCGGGTCCGCGTCAAACGTCGATCCCATGGCGATCACGTCGAACGGCGCATCCGAGTCGCGGTGTTCCCGCACGTAAGCGACCGTATCCCGCAAATGGGCCACCTCGTCGCCTTCCAACTCGTAAAACAGCGGGAACACGCCGTCCCACCGGGCCGCGCGCCGCATCGGGGCCTTGTTCGGCCAGAACCCGCCGACCCAGACCGGGATACGCGGCTGCTGGACCGGAGCCGGGATGAAGTGCGCGTCCTTGACCCGGTAAAACCGCCCCTCGTAGCTGAATGGCTCGCCGCGCCACAATCCGGCCAGCACGTCCAGCGCTTCATCGAGCATCGGACCGCGCACTTTGGGATCGGATTCTTCGCCCAGGTTGTCCCATTCCAGTTCGCCCAACCCGATCCCCACGCCCAGGACCAGCCGCCCGCCCGACAGCCGGTCGAGGGAAACCGTTTCGCGCGCGACCTTCCAGGGACGGCGGCGCGGCAGCGGTGTGACGGTCGTGCCGATCTTGATCCGCCCGGTGGACATGGCAATCGCCGCCAGCGCAATCCAGGGATCGACGGTATTGAGCACCGGCATCTCA
>JAFGTJ010000033.1 GCA_016934195.1 Anaerolineae bacterium
GAACGCACCGCCGATCTCAGCGTGCGGAACGATGTCGCCCAAACCCTGAGCAGTTTGCTGGATATTGACGAGATGCTCAACGGGGTGCTGTCCACGACCGTGCAGCGGTTGGCCGTCACCGGCGGCGGGATTTACCTGCTGGACGAAACGATGTCCAGCCTGGACCTGCGGGCGTTTTACGGCCTGCCGCCCGAGACCCTGAATCTCGTGACCGGCATTACCCCCGGCGACAGCGACCTGGGTATTCTGGACACGTCACCGCCCAACATCTCCCAAAAAACCGGCATCCGGGCCGTGCTGAATGTCCCCATCTGGCGGCAGGAGCAGGTCCAGGGGATCATCACGCTGGCCCACGATCAGCGGCGTCCCTGGACGACGGACGAAACGCACATGATCGACGCCATTGGGCGGCAGATCGGCGTGGCGCTGGCGAATGCCCGGCTGTATGCGGGCGCGGTCGAGGGTGAGGCGCGCATCCGTACCATTTTGGAGAGCGTCGCCGATGGCCTGCTGGTTTTCGACCGGGAAGCCAACCTGGTGCTGATCAATCCGGCGGCGACCCGGCTGTTCGATTTTTATGCCGATGAATCCGGCGGCGCGCAGCGGGCGGCGGCTTTCCTGGGCCAATGGCTGCGCGCCTACCGCGCCGGATCAGCCGGTTCGGATACGGTGGAATTCGATCTGCCGGTGCAGTCATTGGTGGGCGACGACGAATCGAGCATCATGGCCCAGTGCCGGGCCGAAAACTGCCCGTTGGCGCAGCGGCAGGACATGGTCTGGCCGTGCTGGTTGGGATGGGGGAATCCGCCCATCGGGGAAGGACTGCACAAGTCCTGCGCCGTTTACCCGCGTATTGCCCGCCGCGCCATGCGCGCCCACAGCGCTACCGTGCCCCACGCCGCCGACGAAGTATCCGGGATAGGGACCGTGATTGTGCTGCACGATGTCACCCATTTCCGCGAATTGGAAGAACTCAAAGAGGGGTTTGTGTCCAACGTCTCGCACGAGTTGGTCCAGCCGCTGTCAGCCATGATTCTGCGGGCCAGTTCGCTGCACAAGTATTTTCACCGGCTGGATTCGGGCAAGCAGTACGAACTGGTGACTAATGTGCTGCAACAGTCCTACGCCCTGCGCGACCTGGTGGACGATATTCTGGCGCTGTCCCGGTTCGATGCGCACCGGATGCCGGTCAACACCGAATGGTTCGACCTGGCGAAGCAGTGCCGCGACGTGGTTCATACGCTAACGCCCAATATCGAGGCCAAGCAACTGTCCATTAATACGGCAGGGTGTCTCACGCGGGAGCCTTTCCTGGGCGATCCGTCGCTGATCAAGCGGGCGATTGGCAACCTGATCGGCAACGCCGTGAAGTATACGCCTGAAGGCGGCGCGATCACCGTTTCGCTGGCGTCGGCGGGCGGCACAGTGCGGTTGGCGGTACGCGATACCGGGATCGGGATTGCGCCGGACAAGCAGCGTTTCATCTTCGACCGCTTCTTCCGCACCGATGAGGCGTCCCAGATGACGAGCGGGACCGGGCTGGGGTTGGCGATCACGCGGGAGATCATCGAACTGCACGGCGGGCAGATCACGCTGGACAGCACGCCGGGCGAAGGCAGCACGTTTACGGTCATACTGCCGGTGGGGGAGTGATTCTGCCGGACAAAACTATCACTATCGCGTTGGTGTAGGGGCGCTGCTTGCTGCGCCCTGTTTCTTTTTCCGGGGACGCGGCAAGCAGCGCCCCTACGAATTGCGGCCCCATTGAATTCGCCAACAACATCGAGTTGTTAGGCGGCACGGCCTCACCTCCTAATATCCCCGCGTATGCTGCGCATACGACCTCCAGCAGCGCTAGAGAGGGGGACTTGTCGCGGCACATGATACGCCTCCCCCCCTCTCCAACCCGGTTGGAGAGGGGGCCGGGGGGTGAGGCCGTTTTGGGAGGTCCCCACCCGTATTCGAATTTCAACCGACAAAGATACACTACCGTTGTGCGTGGGCTGTGGCCCTCCGTTCGCCTTAGTGGTACAGTTTGAGAATGTTACCCTTGTCCCCGAACACCCGTTACCCTCATGTCTCCGGTCTATACCGCCGGGACGGGGGATGAAGTTATTATAAAGGGCAGAACATGAGCCAGATTATTGCCAACCGCTACGAAATTTTGAACACCATCGGCCAGGGCGGAATGGGCGACGTCTTTCGCGGGCGCGATACCCAGACCGGGGAAACCGTCGCCATCAAGCTGCTGAAACCCGATATCGTGGACTCCGATCCGAATCTGGTGGAACGCTTCACCCGCGAGGGGGAAGCGCTGCGCCGTCTGAATCATCCCAATATCGTGAACATGCTGGCGGCGGTCGAAGAGGACGATCTGCACTATATCGTGATGCAGTACGTCGGCGGCGGGTCGCTGCGCGATCTGCTGGACCGCGAACCCCAACTGCCGGTAGATCGCGTGCTGTCCATCGGGATCGAACTGGCCGACGCGCTCACCCGCGCCCACCACCTCAAGATCATTCACCGCGACCTGAAGCCGGAAAACGTCCTGTTGAACGACGACGGTACGCCGCTGCTGACCGATTTCGGCGTGGCGCGCATCGGCACGCGGACGCGCGTCACGGCGACCGGCGCGGTGATCGGCACGTATGCCTACCTGAGTCCTGAAGCCTGCATGGGCGAAGAATTGGACCCGCGCACCGATATCTGGTCGTTTGGCGTGATCCTGTACGAAATGCTGGCGGGACGGCGTCCGTTTGTCTCCGATCAGGCCACCGCCATTCTGCTGCAAATCATCAACGAGCCGCTCCCGGACCTGTCCGGCTTCCGGCCCGATACGCCGCCCGCGCTGGTCGAACTGGTCACGCACATGCTGCACAAGGACCGCGAGGAACGCCTGCCCAGTGTGCGGCTGGTCGGCGCGGCGCTGGAAGCCATCATGCACGGCATCGACACGCCTTTCCCGCTGACGCCAAGCCAGATTCTCCAGAAGCAGGTGGACAGATCGCGCTTTGCCACGCTCACACCCACCGGACAGAACGCGCCGGACCCGGAAGTCACCACCTCGGATGTGGTAATCATGCCGCCCACGATCCCGGCCACGCCCGCCGCGCCCGGAATCGCGCCGAAAGCCGTGACCCGGCCCGCCCAATCCCCCGAACGAACCGGAATGCGCCGCTGGTGGCCGGTTCTGGCCGGAATCGGGGCGCTGGCCGTGATCGCGCTGGTGATCGCGGCGCTGTTGGGGGCATTCGGCGGCAAGGACGAAACGCCGCCCGTACAGGTCGCGCCGGTCGGTCCCGGCGAGTACATGGTATTGGTGGCGCAGTTGGAACCGCTGCGCGGGGTGGCGGAACGGGACATCAGCCGCTTCATTGTGGAGGACCTCACCGCGCGGCTGGAAAAAGAGATTCCGTTCTCGAATATCCGCATTCGCCAGTATCCCGCCGTCATCACCGGACCGGGCACCGCGCAAACCGTCGCGGA
>JAFGTJ010000299.1 GCA_016934195.1 Anaerolineae bacterium
CACCACCGGCACGCCCGCCGCGACTGCTTCCCACAGCTTGTTAGGAATCGACGCCCGAATGTTATACGAATCGGGCCGCAGCAGCGCTACTGCCACGTCCGCCACACAAATCGTGGCCGGGACCTGTTCCGGCGGAACCGGCGGTACAAAAAACACCCGCTGGCCGATTCCGAGCGTTTTTGCCAACTGGCGCAGCGGTTTTTCCTCATCCCCCCGCCCCAGAAACACCAGCGCCACATCGTCCAACAACTGCGCGACCGCTGTAACCAGTTCCGTCAAACAGCGTCCCTGGTCGGTGATATCGCCGGTATGCACCACAATCCGCCGCCCCGTCCCGACGACTGCCCGCAGATCGATGGGCGAATCGGCAGTCTCGCCTACCGGATCGAGCGTATTAAACACAATCACCGGGCGCGGGATGCCATACCAGCGCGCCAAAAACCGCCCGCGCGCCGCCGACAACCCGATCACCGCGTCGGCCCGCCGCGCCAGCGCCCCCTCGACCCACGCAAACAATGGGAGCGTCAGCCGGTGCCATGCCCGCACCAACCGTGATGTGTACTGTCCCTGGAACAGATACAGTTCGTGCGCGTCATACACCAGGACCACCCGCCGCCCACGCAGTCCCCGGTGCAGGATGCGCGCCAGCGAGAGCAGAATCAGCGCCGGGAAGTCGTGCGCGTGATAAGCACGGGCACGCACTGACAATACTGTCCGCACAACCTGCGTCGCCTGGAATCCGTGCCGGAACCAGCGCCAGGGTCGCCACAGCCGCGCCCCGTAACGCCCGTAACGCACCCGCCACAGGTCGAATCCCCGGATCGTTTCCCGGTCAGGCAGCGATCCGTCGGCCCGCTGCGTCCCGATCACCAGCACGCGCCAGCCTGCCGCCACCAGCGCTGCCGCTTCCGCCCGCACTCGCCCGTCGTAGGTCATATCGTTTAATACAATCATTACGATATCGTAACAATTTTCTAACATAGGATGATCACCCACTTTATACTACTGCACCTCTGATGATATACTCCGATACGCTATCGTGCGACTCGACCGCCAAGATCGGTAAGGGTACGCCCTAAACTTTCAAGCAGAAAAATAATGGGCCAGTCACCAGACTCCAACCAGCCACCCGTCGCCTATGACGATATCACGCCAACCCGCGCCCTGGCGATCAAGGGCGGTTTGTGGGCTATCACCGGGGCCGCGCTGCGGGACGTGATCACCGGCCTGACCATGCTGGTTCTCACCCGTGTATTGGTCCCGAACGATTTCGGGCTGGTCACGATCACGCTGGTAGCCCAGGAATTGATTACCCACGTCGCCCCAGTCGGTTTTCAGGACGCCTTAATCCAGCGGTCCCGGCTCGAATCCGCCGACCTGGACTCGGCGTTTTGGAGCATTCTGGCCCTGTCCGGTGTGCTGGCGATCCTGGTGATCGCGCTGTCACCATTGATCGCGGCGTGGTTCGATCAACCGATCCTGACCGCGCTGCTGATCGGAATCACGCTCGCCTCGCTGGTGCGCGCCGCCAGCACCGTTCCGCGCGCCCTGCTCAACCGCCGCATGGACTTCCGCACCCTGGCATTGGCGCGAGTTACTGGATTGATCGGGGGCAGCGTGTGCGCGATCACGCTGGCGCTGGCAGGCGCGGGTCCCTGGAGCCTCGTCGCCCGGTTCGCCGTCCTAAACGGGATCGCCGCGCTGGTGGTATGGCGGGTTACGGGCTGGCGTCCCGGCAGGCAGATCACGCGCCCTGCCCTGCGTCACCTGTGGAGCTTTGCGCCCAGCGTCTCAATTTTCGTGGTATTGGCCTACGTGATCGGCCACTCCGACGACCAGTTGATCGGCTACCGGCTCGGTCCCGAAGCGTTGGGATACTATGCCGTCGCCTATGGGCTGATGGCGTGGCCGGTGCGCGACATTCTGGGCGGTATGGCGGGCGTCATTTACCCGGTCTTCGCCCGCATCCAGGACGATCCACCGCGCTTCCAGGCCGCTTACCTGGAAAGTCTGCAACTTGCGGCCCTGTTCGCCTTCCCTACTCTGGCCCTGATCGTCATCACCGCGCCGGTCCTGGTTCCCTGGCTGCTCGGCGCGCGCTGGAATCCTGCCGTCCTGACCGTGCAAATCCTGGCAATTGGTGGTCTGCGCGAATCAACCGCGATGCTCAACGGCCCGGTCTATCGCGCCAGTGGAAAACCGCATTTGCACACCTTATTTCAGGTTTGCGGTGCGGCGTGTTATCTGGTCGCGTTCTGGGTTGGCCTGGATTTTGGGATCGAGGGAGTCGCGTTTTTCTATATCCTGACCGGGGCATTGTTACAACCGGTGTCGTGGTGGCTGGTTCTCGGGGTATTACATCTATCGTTCTGGCGCTGGCTGCGCGCCTTGCTGCCAGTCATGCTGGCGACGGCGCTGATGACCGCCAGCAGCGTGATCATGCTGTGGGTCACGCGCGAGTCGTGGAACCTGGACCGGTTTACGGCCCGGCTCCTGGCAGGGGCAGCCGGTGGCACAGTATACGGAGTAACAATTGGGTTTCTGACCCCAGCTTTACTGCGTCAGTTGCTTAAAAGTGCCTGCCCCAAACGATATGGCGGGATAGTGGAGACACAGGGATAACTGACGCATTGCTTATGCAATACCTTCGCCAACTTTGAAAACATGGACAATTTTGCTGAAAAAGTTCGAGTTTGCCACAAAAATGTGGTTCAGAAAATGTCACAAAGGTTCAAATTTTTGTAGAAACCGCCTTTTTTCTGCGCCCACAAATTTTGGCGAAGGCATTGTTATGGGGAAACCATTTCAAACCCGCACAATCGTAGAGATACGTCCGGCCTCTGATCGGTGATTGCTGCACCTAATTAATCTGACAGAATTAGCCTGATCGTAGAGGCGTATGGTATACGCCCCTACGCATTAACAGATGGTCAAGCAGCGCCGGAACGTGTTAACGCTGACGTGCGTAAGCCAGCGCTTCATCTAGCGTGTCAAGAATGACCATTTTAATATTCCCATATGTGTCTGTCTGCATACCCTCGAAGACCCTTCGTAGTATAGGGTCCTGGGTAACAGTAATGATTTCACCGATATTCGCGTGATGGAAGGGAGCCGCATCGCCTCGCCCAGTAGTATCTGCGGCCACCATAATATCATCCATATCGGTTTTTACACTTGTGAGGTCCTGGATGAAAACAACAGGACCGCTAACTTTATCAAGAACCCGGTTTACAGCTTTCGCAGCCTCTGTTACATGCTGGGAGGGATCGTAACCCTCATGAGTCGTGATGATGACGATTGACTCATCCGGCAATTTTTGAACGGTGTATGTTGCCATTGAATACTCCACATAGTTGATAATTCTTCAGGGTTGACAATGGTTGGTGAGATCACCCAGGATTGGAAACAGCTATATCTGAAAAACAACCATATAAGAGGAAAGATCGCTTTCGCTGAACCTGGCGCGGATAGTTACAGAACATCAATCTCAAGCTATCAATTATAAATATTAATCATAAATTTATTTTTTGTCAACTGTTTTATCGAGATCACGCAAAGCAATACCTTCGCCAAAATTTGTGGCGATAGAAAAAAGACGGTTTTGACAAAATTTTGATCCTTTGTGACCTTTCTTGAACCACATTTTTGTGGCAAATTTGAGCTTTTTCAGCAAAATTGTCCATTTTTTAAAAATTGGCGGAGGTATTGACAAAGGACAATCCATTTTTTACCCGATTGCGACTACCCACGAAACCCTGTACACTACCTGATCACACGGGGGGCTACAGTCAACAAGGGAGATTACCATCAATTATGTTCACATGGGCTACCGCACACCGCACACAAGCGCGTTACGCCATCATCCTGAGCGTGATCGCGCTAACGCTGATCGCCCCAACCCTGCACATGACTCCGACCGCCGCGCAAACCGGCGACACGACACATACCGTCCAGGCCGGGGAAAATCTGTTTCGTATTGCGCTCCGTTACGGCTACACAGCCGAATATCTCGCCGCCGTCAACGGCATCACCGATCCGACCCGTATTTATGCCGGGCAGACGCTCACCATCCCCGACACTGCCGCCCTACCCGCCATCGATCCCGTTCCGGCAGCAGTTGACCCGGCTCCCGCGCCGGTAGCAGTCGCCGCCGCCACCGCGCCGGTTTATCACGTCGTCCAGGCGGGCGAAACACTGGCGAGCATTGGGCGTGCCTATGGCATCGGCTGGCCGGAGATCGCCGCCGCTAACGGACTCGGCGACCCTAACACGATTTTCGGCGGGCAGCAGTTGATCATCCCTGGCACGACCGCCCCCGGCACGACCGCCGTCGCGCCGCCGGTCAATACCGCAACGGAACCCGCCCCCGCCCCGGTTACAAACCCGGCTCCGGCCAATACCCAAAAAACGCACGTCGTCCAGGCAGGCGAACACCTGGCCGCAATTGCGCGGCTGTATAACATCAGTTGGCCCGCCATTGCCACCGTCAACAACATCACCGATCCCAACCACATCTACGCGGGGCAAACGCTCATCATTCCCGCCGTCGATGACGGTCAGGGCGGCTACGCCGATCCGAATGCCTGGACGCCGCCCGCCGCTGCGCCGCCAACCATCACCACCGGCAAACAGATCATCGTAGACCTCAGCGACCAGATGACCTATGCCTACGACAACAGCCAACTGCTCCGCAGCACCAGCGTATCGACCGGCCTGTGGGGAACACCGACCGTCCAGGGCGACTACCGCGTCTATCTCAAGTACGACTCGCAGTTAATGAGCGGCCCCGGCTACTATCTGCCCGGCGTGCCTTACGTGATGTATTTCTACAAGGGGTATTCGCTGCACGGCACCTACTGGCACAGCAATTTCGGCCAGCCGATGAGTCACGGCTGCGTCAATATGCCCACCCCAGAGGCCCAGTGGTTCTACGCCTGGGCCGAGATCGGCACGCCCGTCCGCGTCCAATACTGATCAATCCGGTAGGGACAGGTAGATCAACCTGTCCCTACCGAAACACAATCCGCTCACCATTCCTATCGTTTCAAATTCCACACAGCCTGGGTGTCAGGCAGGGGATCATCGCTATAGATCGTATCCAGTCCGAACCGCTTGAGCAGTTCCAATGCGCATGAGTGGTGTTCCTGGCTGACGTGCTCGCGCCACCCGGCCAGACGGTTGCTGCCGGTCACAACAGCACTTTCGCTGTGTGATGTCTGGGACGGGACTTCCACCTGATCCATAATCGCGGGATCGTAAGGCAGTTTGAGGTACTCGAACAGCCGCTTGATTTCCTGTTCCGGCTCCCGGACAAGCTGCTCATAAAACATCAGGTGAATGTCGCCGGGATCAAGCTGGATCAGCGGCACCAACGTCTCCACACACCAGACGAGTAAAGCCTGCTCGAACGGGTCGGTAGCCCCAGAGAGCACGTCCCGGTGCGGCTCAAGGAAATCTTCCATCAGCGCGGGCTGGGCCAAGAATTCGGATAGCTGCTGTGGATAACCTTTGACAACCCACGAGTTAGCAACCGCGCACGGGTGCCGTAACAACAACACAATCGGCAGCGTGGGATAATGGCCACGCAGCCACTTCAAGAACATGTTGGCGCGGATCGCCTTGACGATCCGTTTCTGTGAGACGATACGCTTGTTATAGCGGGCGGTCCAGGTATTGCGAATCTGGCCGGAAAGAATATGCTCAGACAGCGCCAACAAATCGGGATTGTCCTCATCGGGACGCACATACTGGCGACCGGCTAAAAACTGGGCGGCTGGCACGCGGGCGGGATAAAACGGCTCGAAAATATAGCGGTACTCGTTGCGGTAGTTGATGATATTGGTGAGCCATGTCGTTCCACTGCGCGCCGTCCCTGCTATAAAAATCGCGTTGTGGCTGTCTGTGTTGAGGTCCAACAACCATTGATCATGCAATCGTTTCTTAGCCTGGAAAAGCTGGCCTCGTACCCGGCGCATATCAGTTCTCCCTGCTCGCGCAAATAAACGGATATGCGCTTATAGTACAATGCGAATCGCCTGTTGATCAACTCCTATAAACGAGCAGATTTACAATACAAAACCCACGCGGCTCGCGTGGGTTTTTGATCCCTTCCCAACAGCATCCCTCACCAGATCGCGGACTAATCGTGATGCTCCGCTTGCTGGAGATATTCAGCACCGGGCAGCATCCCGGTCAGCAGGGCCGGTTTGTGAATCAAAATCGGCAAATGCTGCGGGCATATCCAAAAAACGGTGTCCTGATAATGCAGTTGGATCAGCGGCAAGGCGGCGCTATCTTCTTTACAATACAGGCAAACGGGTTTTTCTGGCAGGGTATCGACCATCGAAATGATCCTTTCAATATCGGAACGAATTTATGATAAGCATCGAGATTATAACACCAAATACGCCCGGCGCAGGACCCAACCCGGCCCGACCCAATGCTCAAGGGTCCACGAACAACCTATTGCTGATTTGTGGCGCATGCGTAACAAACGGCCTCACCCCCCGGCCCCCTCTCCATTCAAAATGGAGAGGGGGAGATGTGGCAGTGTTCACCTCGGCAAGTCCCCCTCTCTAGCTCTGCTGGAGAGGG
>JAFGTJ010000300.1 GCA_016934195.1 Anaerolineae bacterium
CGCACGTCCAGGATCAACAGGTCCGTGTTTTCCATCATTTCGACCGACAGGTCGCCGACGGCGATATTACCATACCCGGCGGGCAGACTGGCGTTGTAGGCTTCCAACGCGGCCATCACCGAGTCGCCGCCATCCTGGGCCATTGCCGGGAAAATAGGCAAAGCGAGCATTAAAACGAGCAGTAAGTAAGATAGTTTCCGCATTTTGATTTTCTGCCTCCATATTAGGTGAGTGTGATTAGCGCAGGATTGACCCTGCTAAGTCCGATGGTGCGTCCCACACAGGCCGCTCATGTGATGGCCTGTGTGAGACAAAAACCTCCAGGGAGGTGATACGCCTTGATTTTAGCGATACTGATTAGTCGTTGCCCATTGGCCGCTCACTGACGGCCTATTCCCCGCTCATTGAAAGCGGCGGAGCGGCTTCCACCACCACGTCCAGATTCGCGCCGCCCTGTTCCGCCGGGGCGACTTTATCCAGCGTCAGGAAGATCGCATCGTTGTTATGGCAGTTCACGCAGGTTTCAGTCTGCGGCGTGTTGCGCTGGATGTTATGCGGTGTGGCATATACCCAGGTGGGACGGCTCAGGAAGTTACTGAGCAGGTCCTCGCCATACGCGCTGAACGAGTTGATATCGACGGGAACGTGACGCACCGGGACGTAGGCGTAAGGCCGGTCTTCGCTCTGGATCGGGTTACGACCCACGAAGAAGCCCAACGAGTGTTCCTCAACCGAGAAGTACGGCACGTCGTCCTCGGAGCGATCTACGTGACAGTTGGTGCAGTTGGTATACGCGACACTGTGGCACACCTGGCACGATAGCAAATCCGGGTCGTGCAACTGATGCTGTACGACCGTCGCATTTTCACCGATCACGTCCGCATGGCAGCTTTCACAGGACGGTTCCGAGGATGCGCCGTCGTAGCGGTGCGTGGCGGTGGCCGAGGCGTCCATACCGTGCATTTCGTCCGACGTGTGGCAGCTTGTGCAGACCAGCCGCGCCTGACGGAAATGCACATCGCCGGTCACGCCTTCGTTCAGGCCGTAGTACTCATTTTTGACCCGGCTGCCATGACACGCGGTACAGGTCCGGCTCATGGGCGGTGTCTTCACGAAAGTGTGGCTTTCGAGCAAACCGCCGCCGACCGAGTTCGGTTGGCTGATGTGGCAGTCTCCGCAGGTCGCATGGCAGCTATCGCAGTGATAGGACTCCATGTATTCCAGCGTGTCGTAATGTTCGGGACTGCTGCGGGCATAGATGGCGGTGTCGTACCCTTCCAACGTATTGTGCAGGCTGTCTACCGCGTGAGACGAAATTTCACCATGACACTTGGCGCAGGTCGTATCACCGCCTGCCGCCGGGTCCGCGACCAGCCCTTCGTGGGCCAGTTCCATATCATCTACCGCCTGTCCACCATGACAGGCCGTACACTCGATATAAGCGTGAAAATCTTCGCTATATTCGTCGAGGTCGATCCAGACTTTCTCCCAGGCCTCCAACGGAGGCACCGAGCCACCTCAGCCAGGACCTTCGGACAGCGATTCGGCGGCGACTTCTTCCACCGCCAACGCCTGAACGCGCTCCTGGTCTGAATGACAGTCCAGGCACGCCTGATCGGAATTCTGCAAAGGCGGTGAAGTCTCCGCAGAAACGGAATCCGCATCGGTGTCTGCGCAGTTCTCCACCGATACGGACTCGTCGATAACCGGCGCTGCACCGGAGTCATTTACCGAGGCGATGGCCGCCGGACCGCCGGATACGGGTGTATCCGCCGCGCCGCTGACCAGGGCTGCCCCTGCAAATAACAATCCGGCTGTCAGCACCAGTAGCCAGATTTTTTGAGGTATTCTCATAAGCAATCTCCACTTATCTTAGTGAAAAAACGCGCTACGATTTTTAGTTTAATCAAATTTCGTGATGATAGGCAATACCATTTATCCGCTTTTCTTATGATGTTTGGTATTTCAGGTTGTGGCGAACTTTGATACTACAATGAAAGAAGATTGAATCACGAGGGGTAGTACGCGATGGCTGAATACAAATTCGGCAGTCTGTTGGACCTCAACGAGCTGGTGGTATTCCTGGTTGCCGCCGAAACTGAAAATTTCTCCGAAACCGGGCGGCTGCTCGATATGTCACAGCCCGCCGTCAGCGGTCATATCCAGGGATTGGAACAACGTTTCAATACGCGCCTGTTCGACCGGACCGGGCGCAATATCCAGTTAAACGACGTGGGCGCGGCGTTTGTGCCGGTGGTGCGCAACCTGCTCAAAGAAGCGCGGCAGGCCGAAGAATTTCTCGCGGCGCAGCACGGCAGCGTGATGGGCAGCGTCACCATCGGGTGCAGCACGGCAATCGGCAAATATATCCTGCCCAACCTGATGAGCCGTTTTTTGGAATGCAATCCTGACGTGCGCCTCATCTGCCAGATGGGACCGCGCGGTCAGGCGGTAGACCGGCTGGCGGAAGGCGAAATCGACCTGGCCGTGACCAGCCTGCGCATTCCCCGCCGCAGTATCGAATACCGTCATTTTGCCGATGACCGGCTGGTGCTGGTTGTCCCACCTGAGCACGCCTGGGCGCGCGCCGGTCAGCTTACGCCCGATGATCTGGTAGAATACCCGTTGATCCTGCGCGAAACCAGTTCCGGCACGGCCATCACGCTCAACCGCGAGCTGGCAAAACACGACATGAGCCTGGACGTGCTGCATTCCCGGCTGACACTGGGCAACAGTGAAGCGATTGTCCAGTCCGTGATCGCGGGCGTGGGTCCGGCCTTTGTGTCGCACCTGATCGCCAGGGATGCCGTGCAAAAGGGGTTGGTGGTCTGC
This sequence comes from Anaerolineae bacterium, assembly GCA_016934195.1. Classification (GTDB taxonomy): domain Bacteria; phylum Chloroflexota; class Anaerolineae; order Aggregatilineales; family Aggregatilineaceae; genus JAFGTJ01. Next base: position 2,833 of record JAFGTJ010000300.1, read on the forward strand.
GTGCCGGTGGCCGGACTGGACCTTGTGCAGCGGTTATACATGGCGCGCAACACCGGCTTCCGGGCCACCGAAGCGCAGCGAGCTTTTTGGGATTTCACCTTCTCGCCCGACAATGCGGCATTGCGCCTGCTCTAACCAACTTCTCACAGTAGCCAGCCTATACTATAATGACCTGACAACCTACCCGTAAATTTTTGGGCGCGGCAAGCAGCGCCCCTACCCAGGCGAATTTACGGATAGGCACTAAACGGATTTAGGGGAACGCATGTGTTGCAGGTTTTGGGAATAACCGGCGCTTTTTGGGACAACGCGATTGTTATTGTCTATTTCTTCTACGGGTTGGCCTTCTATTCGATGGGGCTGGCGCTGTGGGTGGAATCGGGCCGGGCGTCGGAACTGGGGTTTGCGCGTTCGATGCGGCTGCTGGCGGCGTTTGGTCTGCTGCACGGCGTCCACCAGTGGGCCAACATGATCGAACAGGAAATGACCCTGCACCTGGACGAAGCCATCCCCGACTGGCTGTTGTGGACGCGCCTGATCCTGCTGGTCACGTCTTTTATCGCGCTGCTCGGTTTCGGTGAGCATTTGCTGACCCGTGATACCGCCCGGTTAACCTGGCGCATCACCGCCGGGGCGTCCCTGTTTTTTGTGATCTCCTGTATCCTGGTGCCGCTGGTCTACACGCTGGACGATATCGGGTGGGCCAAATCCATTAACGCGCTGTCGCGCTATTTAATCGGCATCCCCGGCGCGCTGCTGACCAGTTACGCGCTGTTGAAGCAGCGTGACGTGTTCCGTGTGCAGGGGATTGAACGGTTCGTCCGCGATCTGACCATCTCAGCGGTGGCCTTTGTCCTGTATGGGGCTGTCGGACAGGTCTTCACCTGTGAGTGTGTGGTGTTTCCCTCCGGCCTCATCAATACCAACTTGTTCCAGCGGGTGATGGGCTTTCCGGTGCCTGTGTTCCAGGCAGCGATGGCGATCACGGTGGCGATCTTCATGATCCGGGTGCTGCGTGCCCTGGAAGTCGAAAACCAGCACCGGCTCGAAGCAGCGGAACAGGCCCGGCAGGAATCCGAACATCGCAGCCGCGAAGACCTGGCCCGTCTGAACGCCGAATTACAGGCCGCCAACCAGGAAACCGCCCGCCTGCTGCGCGAAGTCCAGCAGCGCGACGAGCGGCGCGGCGAGCTGATCCAGCGCATCACCACCGCCCAGGAAAACGAGCGCAGGCGCATCGCGCGCGAACTGCACGACGGCACCGGCCAGATTTTGACCGGCTTGGGGTTAGGGTTAAGCGGCACGGCTCAACTGCTGGCGACCAATGGCGAAGCAGCGGCGCAAAACCTGCGCGACTTGCAGGGGATGGCGACCCAGGCCATCGGTGAACTGCGCCACCTGATCAACGATCTGCGCCCGCCGCAGTTGGATGATATGGGATTGGTGGCGGCGCTGCGCTGGCAGATCGAAAACCTCAACACCCGGACCGGGATCGATATCCGGTTTGAGGTCAGCGGCGATGTCTACGCCATGCCGCCCGAAGTCGAAACGACCCTGTTTCGCATCGCGCAGGAAGGGCTGAACAACGTGATCAAACACGCCAGGGCCACCCACGCCTGGGTGACGCTCGATTTTGATGAAGGGCCGTGCCTGATCGTGCGCGACGACGGCGCGGGCTTCGATCCGGCGGCGGCGTTCGATTTCAACAAGCCGCGTCATGCCTGGGGTCTGATCGGGATGCAGGAGCGGGCCAGCCTGATTAACGCCGACCTGCACCTGGAATCCGCGCCCCATGAAGGCACGACCTTAATGGTCTGTCTGGCAAAGACGTTAGGCCAGCCACAAGAACAGGAATTAACCCAGGAGGCCGTGCATGGCGATCCGCGTACTGATAATTGACGATCACGCCATCGTGCGGGCCGGGATGCGCATGTTGCTCCAAAGCGACCCGGAGATCGAGATCGTGGGCGAGGGCGAAACCGGTCTGGACGCGCTGCGGCTGGCCCACGATTTGCAGCCCGACGTGATCGTGATGGACGTGACCATGCCGGAGATGGACGGCGTGGAAGC
>JAFGTJ010000301.1 GCA_016934195.1 Anaerolineae bacterium
ACAGGCCCAATAGGGAGATGCCAGCATGATGGAGCCAACCCTGGAACAAATGCAGCAAGAAGTGCAGCGGTTAACCCGGTTAGTTGAGGTGAGTTTAGCCATTAACTCCACCCTGGACCTCCAATCACTGCTCACGGTTATCATGGATCATGTGGCTGAGATTACCGGGGCAGAATCGGCGGCTGTCATGCTGTACAACCACCAGACCAATGAATTACGCTTTGTCGCGGCGACCACTACCAGTACAGTCGCCGATAAGCTGTTCGATCTGCCCGTGCCATTGGAAGGCAGCATCGCCGGAAGCATTCTCCGCGAAAATCGCGTGATCGCGCTGGACAATGTAATCGACGATCCCCGCCATTACCGGCAAACCGACGACAAAACCGGATTCGCTACCCGGTCACTGATCGGTGTGCCGATGCGTTACCGGGATCAGACAATTGGCGTATTGCAGGCCGTCAATAAAAAAACGGGCCGTTGGAACGACCAGGATCAGCACAATATGGTAATTCTCGCATCCCAGGCGGCGGTTGCGATCCAAAATGCCCGGTTGGTCCAGCAGTTGCAAAAAGCCTATAACGAGCTGGATCAACTGGACAAGCTCAAGAACGACTTTATTGCCATCGCCTCGCACGAACTGCGCACCCCGCTGAGCGTGATTTTGGGCTACGCGACATTTCTCAAGGAAGATGCCCAGGGAGATGCCAGCGCCCACGCGCAGGCTGTTTTGAACAGCGCCATGCGAATGCGCAACTTGATCGAGGACATGACGAACCTGCGCTATATCAAGATGGGAGAAGCCGAACTCGACCGCGAGCATATCCCGCTGGCCGCGATTTTCCAGTCGGCCCAGAACGACGTAGAAAGCACCCTCACGGCCAAAGGGCATAAGTTCGTCGTGGATATGCCGGACATGAGTCTGGTGGTGGTGGTGGACCGGATCAAGTTGGGCATGGCGCTCACCAACCTGCTGAACAACGCCAACAAATTCACCCCCAGCGGCGGTGTGATCACGTTGGGCTACTGGCGCAAACCAACCGCTGTCTGGATCACGGTGGAAGATACCGGCGTGGGCATTCCCCAGGACCAGCTAGAGCGCATTTTCGAGGAATTCCACCAGGTTGAGGATCACATGACGCGGCGGCACGGCGGGATGGGTCTGGGGCTGGCGATTGCCAGGGCATTAGTCGAGGCGCACGGCGGGACCATCTGGGCGGAGAGCGACGGGCCGGGCCGGGGCAGTACGTTTTATATCAACTTGCCGGTGGGATAATCCAGCATCAGCGTTTCCAGCGCCAACCGCGCATTGACGTTTTTCCCCAGGTAGTCCATTGTGCGCCGTGTGGCGGTCAGCGCCTGCTGCGCTGCATCTAAATCCACCTGTTCGGCCAGCCGTTTGATCGCCTCAATATGGTCGTAATTCGTAACCGGTGCATGGCTCCCCCCGGCGACCAGCAGCACGTCACGCCAATAGCCCTGCCAGATTTCCAGCAGGGCGAGCAGTTGGGGTTTTTCCAGCTTGATCTGTTCGACCAGCTTAAACCGGTCCCGCCGCTTGCCCTGGATCGCGCTTTCGAGCATTTCCAGGGCGGCGTGACGTTGGTCGAGTTCGTCCGGGTCCTGCCACGCCCGGATCGCCCACCCGATCCGCCCCCCGGACAACTGCGCCAGCATCTTGGCGATATCTTGTGGGGCGCGGTAAGCCCATTCCAGCGTTTCGCGCACCGTTTCGATTGGCAGGGGTCGCAGGTGAAGCGGCTGGCAGCGCGATAGGATGGTCGGCAGTAATTGTTCGACGGTATTGGTGGTCAGGATCAGGACGCTGTTGGCCGACGGCTCTTCCAACGTCTTGAGCAAAGCGTCCTGCGTGGTGGGCCGCGCCTCGTGGAAGCGGCGCAAAATGGCAACCCGGTAACGGGCTTCATAGGGACGCAGCGCCAGCGTTTGCTGCAACTCGCGCACCTGGTCGATCTTGAGGTTGCCGCCTTCCTGATCGGCCTCGATAATGATCACGTCGGGATGGGCGTTTTTGAGAATCAAGGAACAGGACCGGCACTGGCCGCACGGCGGACGCTCCCCCGTGCAGTTGATAGCCGCCGCCAACGCGCGTGCCAGCGTCGTTTTGCCAATGCCGTCCGGTCCGGCGAACAGGTAAGCGTGCCGCATCCGATCATGCTGGATGGCGCGGCCCAGGTGATCGACGGCCCATTCGTGCCCGGTGACGGGCCAGTGGTTGCTCATAACGGCACGACCTCTTAGCTGTTGAATCGTTGCTTAGAACTGGACCCAACTCTGCGGGTTGAGAACGTTGAAATTGGCGTCACGGACTTCAAAGTGCAGGTGCGGGCCGGAACTGTTGCCGGTGCTGCCAACACGCCCGATCACGTCTCCGGCTCCGACTTGTTGGCTGCAACTTACGTTGACGCTGTTCAGGTGGGCGTACAGGCTGAAGGTGGACCCGTGCGCCAGCACAACCACGTTGCCATACCCACCGCTGATCGATCCCGCGTACACGACCGTGCCCGCGCCCGCCGCGAAGACCGGTTCCCCGATCTGGCCGGACCCAGGCGCGATATCCACGCCGGTATGTCCACCCGGCACGAAGCCGCGTATCCAGGTGTAACTGGCTAACGGGCGGCTGTACGGAGGACTGCCCCCGCCGACGTTGGCCGTGCAGCCCCACAGCGAATATGTGCCGCTGATCGCGCCGCCGCTACCGCTCCCACTCACGTTAGTGGGCGCGGCCAGGAATAATTCGCGTTCCGCCTCGCCGCCCGGCACGACGACCCACATGCCCGTGACCAGCAGCGTATCCGGCGTGGAGCCAAACAGGTTATTGTACTCGGAGTCGATGATATCATACGGCTCGACGCTGTACTGCGCGGCCAGATCGCGGATCGTCACGACATCGCTGACTTCGTAGTACACGCCGTCCACCGGCAGCACGTTGAGCGTATTACCCGCTCGCAGCGGGTTGTACTTATTGGTCTTGTTGGACCAAATCAGGGTGTAATAGTCGTTCAGATCGAAATCGGCGGCGATGGATTCCAGGGTGTCGCCGTCCTGCACCACATACTGCACCACCTCGGCGCGCGCACCGCCGGACCGGATCGTGAAGGGGGCGTTTTCCCGCTGCACGGCGCGGCCCTGGGCTTCGCCGGGCGCGGACAGCATCAACGCCGCCGCAATCACGTCGCTGGCCGCCGTCGGAAAAGTATCCGGCGGGGTGGGCAGATCAGCCTGAGTCGGGACCGGCGGCGCGGGTGTGGGATTCTGGGCGGGGTTTTGTGCTTGATCCTGGGCTTGCGCGATCTGGGTTGGCGCGGACCCAATGCCCTGTACGTTACGGGCCGCGCCGGTCGGCAGATCGCGCTCGGTCGTGACGGCGTTGGTTTCCCCGGTAAGCGAGATCAACGCGGCGATCCCGGCCAGGGCCAGCACCCCGACCAGTACCACCAACGCCAGCCAGCGCCCGCCGGACCGCCGCCGCCGGGAGTGTGTGCTCCGCGAGGGACTGGTATCGCCGGGATGGAAGGGCGGTTCATCGCGGCGCAGTTGTTCAGCCAACGTGACAGGCTGGCTCATCGTCCGGCCTGGATTGGTATCCTCGTCGCTGATAGGGGGTTCTTCACGGCGCAGCCGGTCATCCAGGCTGCCGGTAAATTCAGGTTGTGTACCCATATTGTTTACCTGTCTACCCTTGATACTGTGTTTTGCTGTATTGTGTTTCGCCCCCCACTGTCTGTTGGTGCTGTAGTCTACAGCAGACCGTGCGGGATCGTACCGCAGGCCCCCTGTTTGCGCAATGCGCGCGAAGTAAACGCCGCGTATCACGCTTGCCGTAACCAATCATCTTGTAGTATGCTTAGTTTGACACCTAGCATGGGGGAGCCATACGCAATGGCATTGCTTGAACTGCTCAAAGCCGTAGGTCTGTTTCACGGGCTGGCCGACGATCAACTGCAAAGCCTGATCGCCATCAGCCAGGAAATTCGCTATAACGACGAAGAAGTCGTCTTTCGGCAGGGCAGTGAAGGGGATAAACTGTATTTTATCCGCGAGGGGCAGGTAGAAATTCTGATCCGCCGCCAGCCGCACGAGCCAGAGCGGTCCCAGGTATTTTTAGGGCGCGGGCAGGTATTTGGCGAAATGGCGCTGTTGGACCAGGGCAAACGGTCGGCTACGGTAAAATGCAGCCAGGATGATACGGTGCTGCACGTCATCAGCCGCGAAGCGTTTACCGGGTTGTGCAATTCCAATACGGACATTGGCTATATCATTATGCGCAACATCGCCATGGATTTATCGTTCAAGCTCCGTCACCGTAACCTTGATCTAGACGGCAGCCGGTAGCTCCTGCAAAAGAAGTTTAAGGACAAAAAAGCTATGATGACCTACAAAGTGAGCTACGTCGTCATTGGCGGTGAACACCCCGGCGCGATTGTCAATGAATTGGAGCGCCCCCAGGTTGGGGGACAGATTCGGATTGGCAAAAATATTTTTGAGATCGTAGAAATTTACGAAGTCATGCCGCCGCGTGGTGATTTCGCGTTCCTACATGCCACTGTCAAGCCAGTTGAGAGCGTGGCCGAGGCCGAGAGCGGTTCCGCCTGATTTATTCCCTGATCATTGCCATATATAAACACAAGAACCTGCCGTTGGTTGGCAGGTTTTTTGGGGTTCATGCAGCTCTGAGCCATCAGTGATCAGCTTTTAGCCAACTGCTATCTTGCTGATAGCTGATAACTGATAGCTGAATGCTGACAGGCTGATCGCTAAATCGCATACTCGCCATAATCCTCCGCCAGATCGACCGGCCCACTGAACGTCGTGCGCGCCTCGTCTACCAGCGAATGCGGATCGCCGTCCCACACCTTGTAATGGATCAGCGCCAGCCGCTTCGCCCCGGCTTCGGACGCAATCTCGCCCGCCTGCGCCGCGCTGGAATGACCGAATCCGGCTCCGGCTGCTTCGTGGACCAGCAAATCCACGTCGCGGGCCAAATCCACAATCGCGGGGATCGGCTCGGTATCGCACGAATAGCCGATCACCTGGCCGGACGCTTTGACCTCGATCCGTAACCCAATGGTGGGAATAAAATGCTTGGTCGGCCAGGAGAAAATGCGGAAATCGTCGTTATCCAGCACCGGTATGTTGGCGTGTTCCGGCACGCGATGAAAGCTCACCGGGAAAAAACCGGGCCACGTCTCCCACTGAAACGCGGCCATCATAACCTCGACTCGCTGCATACAGTGATGCAATCCGTAAATACGCAGCGGCGCTTGCCGTCCTAACAGCCACATTTGCATCATGGTGATCGGCACCGCCGAGACGTGATCCGGGTGAAAGTGCGTCAGAATCAGGTCCGGCCAGCCGTCGGGATCGATCCCGTAATGGCGCAGCTTCACCAGCGGATTCGAGCCACAGTCGATAACGACGGTGCTGCCGTGATCGCCTTGCAGCAGCAGTTGGGCGTGATCGTGCTCGGCGTCCGATACGGCGGCTGCCGATCCCAATACAATCAAACGGGCCATGACGTGTTCTCTGACGGTCTATACCAACGATTGTCCCAGTGTAACGAACGATAGCATGGATTAGTGGGTCAGCACAAATTCGACCACGCGCGGCGTTAGCGTCACTTCCAGCACTCCGGCCAGCAGCAGCAGCGGCAGTACCACGCCGATCCCGATCTTGACCGTATCGCCCAGCGCGCGCAGCCACGCTTCCCCGACGGTCATGCCATCCGGCGGACGTGTCACCACGCTGCCCAACCGCAGCGCCGCCGCGCCCGCGATCAGAATTGCGGGGATTTCCGCGACTCCGTGCGGGATCACGGCCATGAAAAACGGCAGCGGACTCAGGCTGGACGCGGTAACTTGCGCCAGGATGAAACCCAGTATCCCGAACGGGATCGCCACCAGGATCAGCGCCAGAACGCCAAAGGTGAAGATCGCCAGGATCGTCGCGGCTATCAGTACACGGGCATTTTGCAGCACGGCCAGGATAATCAACTGCGGGTTGTTCTGGCCCAGTTCAAACCAGGATTGCAGGTTGTCGAGCAGGTTTTCGTCTTTGGACTGGAAATCGTCCAGCGGAATCTGCCACGTCCCCGCCGCGATCCAGCCGCCGATAAACGCCGCCGTGATGACGATCAGTACCACGCCGGACGCGCTGCTCAGGCGGCGCACCGCCGGAAAAACGCTCAGCCGGTACCAGCGCCCCACGCTCCACCGGTCGCCAACCGGCCCGCGCAGTTGGTCTTTGAAAATGCGGAAGGCCCATTTCAGGTTGATCTGGTCGAAGGCGCGGCCTAACAGTTCCTCGCGGTTGAAGATGCGCGCGCCCATGCGAACCAGCAGCATCACCGTGACCAGCGCGCCGAGCATGATGTACCACAACAGGTAGCGCTTGTGCGGCTGCACCATGATCACGCCTTCCAGCATGACCAGCATCGACATGGGAATGATGATGAAGCTCGACAGCAGGTTCGCGGCGCGGGTGGACGTTGTCTGGCTGGATACCACCACCGATCCCGTGACCATCACCAGGGCCTGTACCGTCGTCAGCAGCACAATCTGGATCACGAGTTGCAGTTCGGGCCGCCACTGCTGCTCACCCAGGATCAGCCCGCCCATGTAGATCGCGATGCCACAGTAGCTCGCCATCAGGGGCGGCAGCATAGCCGCGAACGACTTGCCCAAATAAAGCTCCGTATTGGTCAGCGGCGTCGAGAGCAGCGGTTCCAGGCTGAGACGTTCTTTCTCACCCACGAAGGTTTCCAGCGCGATCACCAGCGAGATCGATACCGGGAAGAAGCCCACGATCATCGGCATCAGCGGCAGCAGCGCGGGCAGCAGTTCCTCGGCCTCGTTGGTTTCAAAGAAGCTGGTGAAAATCCGCGTCATGGTGTTCGCCAACATGGGAAAAATCAACGTCAGCAGGAAAATCGGGGCCATGATGCGCCAATCGCGCAGACTGTCGCGCACTTCGCGGCGCGTGATGATCAGCGCGTTTTGCAGCGTTTGCCAGATGGCGGTCAGCGTGCCTGGTTTGGTGAGTTGCCGCGCCGGAATCGGTGTGCTGTTGGTTATGCTCGTCATGATTGTATTTCCCGTTCCCGTTCTAAGCCTTCGTCTTCCGTCACGATCTGCAAATACACGTCTTCCAGCGTCCGCGACACTTCGCTCAGCGTCACGATATCCAGGCCCAACCCGGTCAGCCGCCGGACCACCTGGGGATTGATTTCCTGGGGATTGGGCGTCCGGTAGCGCAGCCAGCGGTCGCCCTCGTCCACCACCTCGACCAGCGATCCCAGTTCCGCCGCCGTACCGTTGAGCTGTGCCGTCAGGTGCAGTTCCATGAGCGGCAGGCCGACAAACCGCTGTAACAGGTCCTTGAACGCACCGTTGGCGATAATACGGCCCTGGCGGATCACGGCGATCCGGTCGGCCAGACTTTGCGCTTCGGTCAGGTTGTGGGTCGTGATGGCGATGGTGCGTTCGTCGCGCTGCAAGTCCTTGATGCTCTCGCGAACCAGCTTGGCGCTTTGCGGGTCCATCGCCGAGGTGGGTTCGTCCAACAGCAGGACGGGCGGATCGTGCAGCATGGCGCGCACCAGGGCTAATTTTTGTTTCATGCCCTTTGAGTATTCACCGAGCCGTTTGTCGAGCGCATCCCCCAAACCGAAATGCTCCATCAGGGCCAGCGGGCGCTGTCGCCGCAGATCGGGGGGCAGGTGGTAAATGCGCGCGAAGAAGTCCAGGTATTCGATCCCTTTCATGCGCTGGTACAGGCCGTGCTGCTCGGTGAGCACACCCACCGACGCGCGAACCTCGGTCGGCTGTTTGACAACATCGTACCCGGCCACCCGCGCCTGCCCGGACGTTGGCTGGAGAATGGACGTTAACATGCGGACGGTGGTGGTTTTCCCGGCTCCGTTGGGACCGAGAATGGCGAAGATAGTGCCCGGTTCTACCGTGAACGTGACGCGATCAACGGCTCGGAAATCATTGAAATACTTGGTTAACTCGTGTGCTTCGATCATTACGCTACACCCGCTCTCTGTTCGTTGTGACTCTGATTCTACGGGATTCGCGTCGTGATGCCCCCCCTACTTTTTAGTATCGGCGGGCCGTTTTTGTGAATTTTTCCTGAAGATATCGTGCTCTCAGGTACAAAAAAGACACGGGCGGCGGTCGCTCGTGTCCTGGTATGTAACCTGATGGCTCTCTCGGAACGTGTGTGTTTTACCTCACCCCTAAATCCCCTCTCCAAATACGGAGAGGGGACTTGATCAAATGTGTTCTCCCCCTCTCCGCGCGTGGAGAGGGGGCCGGGGGGTGAGGTAAACTACCAATCAGCAACTGGACCACGCGAATTCCAAGAGAACCCATCCGAGTTGCCCCGGTCGTTACAGCGTATTGGTCCGCGCCACACGACCCAGCCATTCCGCGCTGGGCTTGAGCGTGCGCGTCTGCGTGATACGATCCACCGCGATCAGGCCGAATTGGGGCCGGTAGCCGAATCCCCATTCAAAATTATCGAACACCGACCAGTAGCAGTATCCACGTACCGCGATCCCGTCCGACAAACAGCGCTGCACGCCTTGCAGCGCCCGGCGCACGTACTCGATCCGCCGCATATCGTCTTGCGTGCCGATGCCGTTTTCGGTGACGATCACGGGCAGGCCGGTGTAGTCAGCAGCATAGCGGATCGTGGCTTCCAGGGCTTCGGGCCAGAACTCGTATCCCATTTGCGTGCGCTCAACGCCTTCTTCCGGCGGCAGCGGTCCTTCCGCCCCATACCGTGACCGGGTGTAGGTCTGCACCCCGATATAGTCGTCATCGCGGGCCACGTCCAGAAATACGTCGTCGATTTCGTGCCGCGCCCGGTCGCGGACATCTTCGCTGCCCGGTAATGCCTGACGGTCCGCCATTGCCAACGTCATCCCGACCGGGAAATCGCCCGGTCCGGCCTTGATCACGTCGAAGGCCAGCCGGTGCGCCTTGAGAAACGTATCGCGGGCGTCACGGTGGCGGCAGCAGGCGGGGAATGCCGAGAAGGTGTCACTTCCAACGGCTTTGGCGGCGGCGACCCGGAACGGAGCCTTGACGATCTCGTCGTCGGACGGCATGTGACCGCCCTCCTGGATCAACAGGCCGACGTTGGGTTCGTTCAGGGTGCAGCCCGCGCCGATCAAATCGCCCAGGGCAGCGGTTGCCCGTTCGCAGTACCGCGCGAAGTATTCCGCGTTGGCGCTGATTTCCCAGCCGCCTTTGGCCGCGAACCAGCGCGGCGAGGTAAAGTGGTGATAGGTCACAATCGGAGTGAGGTTGTGTTCGTGGCAGGTGATCAACATCCGGCGGTAGTGTTCGAGCGCCGCGTGTGAAAACTCGCCTTCCTCCGGTTCGATGCGTGCCCATTCAATCGAAAAACGATAGGTGTTGAATCCCAGCGAGGAGATCAGGGCTATGTCGTCGGGATAGCGGTGGTAATGATCGCAGGCATCGCCGGACGGTTCGGCAAAAGGCGCGCCGGGGATATGTTCCAGCAGCCAGCAGTCGCTGTTGCTATTGCCGCCTTCGATCTGGTGCGCCGCGCCTGCCACGCCCCACAAGAATCCAGCCGGAAATAAAAATTGTTCATCAGTCATACGTTATTTTTCCCTTTCGATAAGAATGCTGCCCGGTGCCGGTAGAGTAACCACAGTGCGGCCACCACTGCCGCCGCGAAGCTGAAGGTCTGCGAGACGTTGAGGCCGTTCACTTCCGCCACCTCGATCCGCAGGAATTCCAGCAAAAACCGGGCCGTGCCGTAAAACACCACGTACAGCAGCACCAGATCGCCCTTTTTCAGCCGGTCCCGGTAACGCAGCCACAAGAATAACAGCACGCCGCACGCCGCGAGGTTCCACAACGATTCGTACAGAAACAGCGGGTGAAAGTGGGTATCATTGGCATATTCAATCGGCGGATTGTCGATCCGCAGACCCCAGGGCAAATCGGTCGGCTTGCCGTACAGTTCCTCATTGACATAGTTGCCCCATCGTCCGATGGCCTGCCCCAACGGAACCGCGACTGCGGCCATATCCAACCAGTCGAGCACCGCCAGCCGGTGTTTGCGCGCATACAGCAAGATTCCCAGCGCCCCGCCGATCACCGCCCCAAACACCGACAGACCGCCGCTCCACATGATCAGCGGGCCATCGTGCAGATCAAAGGGATGAGTCAGATACCATTCTGCCGTGCGCCCGGCGTCTACCGACGATACTGAGGGAAACAAAACATGCCACACCCGCGCAAAGATCACGGCCAGCAGCACCACCCAGATTACACCGTTCCAGACGTGTTCGGGGTCCTTATCCTCGTCCCGTTTCGCCAGCCACGCCACCAGCGCCGCCGCCAGGAATACGCCTGTTACGATAATCAGTCCGTACCAGTGAAAGGTCGGGTTGAACGTCAGGCCGAAAATGTCAAACGGGCCGATCTCCAACCCGCGCCGGTCAAAGTCCATCAGTTACCGACCCTTTCTCGTTCATTGAGCGCCCGGTAGACGTGCCAGACGCGCTGCATCACAGTGAAATTGGTGCCAACCGCCAGCACCCACACCCCATATTCTACATAACCCGTCAGCAGCATGACCAGGATAATGATCATGCGCTCCATACGGGTAAACAGGCCGACTTTGCAGTCCACCTTCAGCCCTTCGGCCCGCGCGCGGACGTAGCTCACCAGTTCCGTCCCGATCAGCGCCAGGATGCAGACCAGGACCAGCGTGTGCTCGGCCTCGGTGCTGTAATAATAGGCGAGGCCCGTGAAGATCAAGCCGTCCGCGTAGCGGTCCAGAGTGGAGTCAAACAGCGCGCCGAATTTGCCCGTGCGCTGCATGGCGCGCGCCACCGCGCCATCGACCGCATCCAGCGGCGCGCCCAGAATGAGGATCACCGCCGAAAGGGAAAATTCCCCTTGTGCGGCGGCGTAGGCCGCTATTGCTACGATCACCAGTCCAATAAACGTGATCAGGTCGGGATGGACGCCCCAACGATACAGTACCTGGCCGGTGCGCGAGGTCAAACCGCCGGTCAGGTAACGCATAAAATCCGTCAGTGTGTTGAATTTACGGGGTTGTTGTGACATAACGTGAATCCTACTGTCCGATGTTGAAAAACGCCTATGGAGTGTAGCACAAATTGGATCAAGTGCCGGAAATACGATTCGATCATTCCGCCAAAGCAGGGAATAATCAAGGGTTGGTATCGTTTCCTCTACAAGATCAAGGATGAACGTCTTATGCCTCAAGAAAAATCACTCTACCAAGACGCTGCCCAACCGATTGCCGCGCGGGTGGACGATCTGCTGGCCCGGATGACACTGGACGAAAAGCTGGCGCAGCTTGGCAGTCTGTGGGTCTATGAACTGTTTGAAGGACAAACGTACTCGGAAGCCAAAGCCAACACCCGCTTGCAGCACGGTATGGGGCAGATCACGCGCCTCGGCGGCGCGAGCAACTCCAACCCCACCGCCAGCGCCGGACTCGCCAACACAATCCAGCGCTATTTAGTGGAACAAACGCGCCTGGGCATCCCGGCAATCGTCCACGAGGAAACGTGCAGCGGCTACATGGCAATGGGCGCGACCTGTTTCCCACAGATCATCGGCGCGGCGTGTGCCTGGGAGCCGGATTTGGTAGAACGCATGACCACCGTGATCCGCGAGCAGATGCGGGCCGTTGGCGGACACCAATCGCTCGCGCCGGTCCTGGACATCGTGCGCGATCCACGTTGGGGCCGGGTGGAAGAAACCTTCGGGGAAGACCCGTATCTGGTATCGCGTTTGGGCACGGCCTACGTCAAGGGGCTGCAAGGCGACGATTTGGGCAGCGGCGTCATCGGCACCGGTAAGCACTTTCTCGGCTACGGCGTGACCGAAGGCGGCATGAACTGGGCACCGGCCCATGTCAGCGAGCGTGAACTGCGCGAAATCTTCCTGCCGCCGTTTGAAACCGCGATCAAGGAAACGAATCTTGGCTCGATCATGAACGCCTACCACGAGATCGACGGCGTGCCGCTTGCCACGTCGCGCGCGGTATTCCGTGACCTGCTGCGCGACGAACTGGGCTTCGAGGGGATCGTGGTATCGGATTACTTCGCCATTGACATGATCGGCGCGTACCACCACGTCGCGGCGAACAAGACCGAATCGAGCGTGCTGGCGATGTTGGCCGGGATCGACGTGGAACTGCCCAGCACCGACTGCTACGGCGACCCGCTGCGGCAGGCGCTCGGCCAGGGCACGGTCGATATGGCGCTGGTGGATGACGCGGTGCGCTTGATCCTGCGCACGAAATTCCAGTTGGGTTTATTCGAGAATCCGTATGTCGATGCGGGGCGCGCGGCGGACATCTTCGATACCGGCGACCAGCGCGCGCTGGCCCGCGAGATCGCGCAGAAGTCGATGGTGCTGCTCAAGAATGATGGCGATCTGCTGCCGCTGCGCAAGGACTTCGGCTCGATTGCCGTGATCGGTCCTAACGCGGACAGCGTGCGGAACCTGATGGGCGATTATTCCTACCCGGCCCATATCGAGAGCCTGACCGAAATGATGAGAGCCACCGACAACGTGTTGGGTATGACGACGCCGGAAGCGATCACGATGGTTGAGACGCCGGTGCCGATGGTCAGCGTGTTACAGGGCATCCAGGCCGCCGTATCGTCCAATACCCAGGTACGCTACGCCAAAGGGTGTGACATATTGGGTGATTCAACGGATGGCTTCGCGGAAGCGGTCGAGATCGCGCAGCAGTCCGACGTGGCGATCCTGGTGGTGGGCGGTAAATCGGGCCTGACCGACGACTGCACCTGCGGCGAAGCCCGCGACCGTGCCACGCTCAATCTGACCGGCGTACAGGAAGACCTGATCCGCGCCGTTCACGCCACCGGGACGCCGGTTGTGGTCGTGCTGATCAACGGCAGGCCGCTGACGTTCCCCTGGCTGCTGGACCATGTGCCCGCCATTCTTGAGGCGTGGCTTCCCGGCGAAGAAGGCGGTAACGCCGTTGCCGATGTGCTGTTCGGTGATGCCAATCCGGGCGGCAAACTGGTGATGTCGTTCCCGCGCGCCGTCGGGCAGATTCCCACATTCTACAATCACAAGCCATCGGGCGGGCGCTCGCATTGGAAAGAACATTATGTCGAAACCAACGTCAAGCCGCAGTTCCCGTTTGGTTTTGGCCTGAGCTATACGCAGTTCGCTTTCGGCTCCCTGAAACTATCCACCGATACCGCCCGCGCGGGCGACGTGGTGGATATCAGCGTCGAAGTCACGAATACCGGGGATCACACGGGTGACGAAGTGGTGCAGCTTTACATCCATGACGTGCTCGCCAGCGCGACCCGCCCAGTCAAGGAATTGAAGGGGTTCCGGCGCGTGACGTTGCAACCGGGCGAAACCAAAACCGTGACCTTCCACCTGTCCGTGAACCAACTCGCGTTCTACGACCGGGACATGGTATTCGTCGTGGAACCGGGTACGATTGAGGTTATGGTGGGAAATTCGTCGGTAAATCTGCCGTGTACCGGGTCTTTCGAGATCGTGAGCGATCCGGTAGACGTGAGCGCCGCGAAGGTGTACGTCTGCCCGGTCAGCGTGAGTTAGACGGAAGGGCAAAACCTCACCCCCTGGCTCTCTCGCGGGATACCGTTGGCGAATTGTGCGCGTAGGGGCGCTGCTTGCTGCGCCCCAGTCACATACCAAGCGGGACGCAGCAAGCAGCGCCCCTACACCAACCTGGATTCACTCCACGTCCACTACCAGCAGCGTCATGTCGTCGAACTGCGGCGCGCTACCCCGGTACTCGGCCAGCGCCTCGAAGATCGCCGCGCACAGGTCTTCGGTGGGCTGGTCCAACAGGTCCAGCAGCAGCGCCGTGAATCGATCCGCACCGTAGAGGGCGTTATCAGGATTCATCACGTCGGTGAGGCCATCGGTATACAATACCAGCCGGTCGCCGGGATGCAGCATGATCGTTTCATTTTCCACCCGCATCCTATCGCTGGGCAGCAGTCCTAACACCATGCCCTGACCGTGTAATTCCTGGGCGTGACCGTCGCGCAGCAGCAGCGGGTAATCGTGCCCACCGCGCGCATAGGTCAACCGCCGGGCAGCCCGTTCCACCACGCCGTACAACACCGTGACGAACATATTCGGCTGACCGAGTTCCAGCAGCAGATCGTTCACGTTGATAAGCACGGCGCTTGGCGACCGGGCGCGGCGCGCTTCAGCCAATAACAGGCTGCGCGTCAGGGCCATATACAGCGCCGACGCCAGCCCTTTATCCGATACGTCCGCGACCGCGACCCCGAAGTGATCGTCATCCAGCCAGATCACGTCATAAAAATCGCCGCCGACCTGCCGCGCCGGTTCGTTGCGCGCCGCAAACCGGAATCCCGGCACCTGGGGAAACGTTTTCGGCAGCACGCTTTGCTGGACCTGCCGGGCGAGTTCCAGTTCGCGCTCCATACGTTCTTTCTGTGCGAGTTCGGCCTGAGCCGCTTCCAGCGCCGCGATTTGGTCCCAAAGCTGCTGGATCAACCCGGCGCGCTGGATGGCGAGCGCGGCCTGGTGCGCGAAGGTCTGGAACAACGCGCTTTCTCCTGGTTCAAAATTGGCGCGGCGCGTGGTATGGACGATCATGGCCCCGATACAGCGATCTTCAGCGTGCAGCGGCACGGCCAGCCCTGCGCGGAGCGTGAAACCGTCTTCCAGCGGTCCGCGTGATTCCACGCCCGGCGGCCAGCGGCGGTAGCGGGTCGGGTCTGGCCCGGCGGCGATCTCGCGGACCAGGGCGGCATCGACCGGCTGGTGCGCCAACTCATCGTCCCACCCGCTGACTGCCAGCACCTCGGCGCGGTCATCGTCGTGCAGCCAGTACAGGATCGCCCGGTCCGCGCCACACAGATCGCGCGCACGGCGGCAGACCTGTTTCGCCAGGTCGCCCAGGTCGGTTGACGCCAGCAGCGACTGCCCAATCTCTTGCAGCGAGATCAGGGCTTCGGTGCGCTGTTCCAGGACGTGGTGAGCGGTTTCCAGTTCGGCCAATTTGCGTTCCAGCGCGGCATTGGAATCGGCCAATGCACGCTCACCAGATACCAGCAGATCGTACATGCGCTGGAAACGGTCGGCCTCGAAGTGCAGCGCATCGTCCGGCGAGAGGTAGCCCAACTGCGCCAGCCGCAGCGCGTAATCGGCCATCGGCAGCCCGCCGGACTCTCTGCCGGATTTCGATCCGGCGCGGAAAATATCGAAGGCCATCACCGTCCCGTGATAGCCGGTTTGCCCGCAGTGCTCGCAGCCGTCGGCACGGACATACCCCGCCGCCGCCAGATTCCTGACATGAGGAAAACGGTCGCGCAGGTGGCTTAACAGGTCGGAATCGAGCGGCGCGGGCCGTTTGCAGTGCGGGCACAACGTCGGCATTCGCTGCACCGACACGATCCAGGCCAGCCCGTCCAATGTTTCGCGGGATGCACCCAGATGTCGCAATTGGCGCACAACGCCCGCGCCGCGAAACAGCGTATCCACCTGTGACAGCACGCGCCGCCCGCTGCGCGCCGCGTCCAGCGCCGCCGGGATACTTTCGCTGTCCAGCCGGTCGATCACCAGCAGGTCGGGGCGGCGCTGCGCGGCTTCCGCGATGCGGCTGGCCCAGGTATACGGCGGCCTGACCACCAGGGACTCGGCCCGGTCCCGGAACGCGCGCGGCACCCGCAGTACGCCCGGCCCTTCACCAACCGTCATGCAGCGCGCCGCCGGGTGCGATTCCATAAATTCACGCATCAGGATACGCAGCAGCGTTCCGCGCCCGCTGGCGAGTTCCTGGTGTTCGGCGCGCGGGTCCAACCCGGCCACCACGATCAGGCCCGGCCCGCCGCCCGTGATCTCGGCTACAAACGTGTCTACGGCGTCCAGGTGAAAAAAATCGCGTAATCGGAGCATCATTTCCGCCTGTCTACTGGTTCCCGGTTCGTTTTAACCCACACCGGGCCGGATTCGCAAAAAACGTGCGGCGCGAGTAAAACAGATTTTGGAATTACACCGTTTAGCACCACTCAAAGGACATCATGTACTATGCCCCGATTTTTGGTATTTGACATCGGCACGTCGGCGGGACGAGCCATGCTCGGCACGCTGCACGATGACCGGCTGGCGCTCGACCCCGTGTGCCGCTTCCCCAACCGCGCCGTGCCGGTGCGCGGGACGCTGTACTGGGATATCCTCTATCTGTGGGATGGCATTCTGGACGGGCTGCGCGAATGGGTCCGCCATGACGATCCGGCCCTGGACGGGATCGGGCTGGATACCTGGGCGGTGGACTTCGCGCTGCTGGATGCGCAGGGCGCGCTGCTCGACAACCCGGTCAGTAACCGCGACCGCCGCACCGATGGTTTGATCGGGCGCGTTCTGGAACGCATCCCGCGCGAGGAACTCCACGCCCGCACCGGAATCCAGTTCATGCAGATCAACACGCTTTACCAGCTTTACGCGCTGGCGCGGGCCGGATCGCCCACGCTGCATCACGCCGATACATTCCTCTCCGTCGCGGACCTGCTCAATTACTGGCTGACCGGGCGCAAGGTAGTCGAATTTTCCAGCGCGACCTGCACCCAGTTTTACGATCCCATCGCGGACGACTGGGCCAGGGACCTGCTCGAACGGCTGGATATCCCGACCGCCATGCTGCCGGAAGTCGTGTCACCGGGAACGGTGCTCGGTCCGCTGGATACCGGCCTGCCGGAACTGGCCGCGCTGGAGGGTGAGAACCCTGTGCCCGTGATCGCGGTGGTGACACACGATACCGGCTCGGCGGTGGCGGCGGTCCCGGTCGATCCGGCGGACACCGGGAATTTCGCCTACATCAGTTCCGGTACGTGGTCGCTGATGGGCACAGAAGTGCCCGCGCCCGTGATCACGCCGGACACGCTGCGCTACGATTTCACCAATGAAGGCGGCATCAACCGGACCTTCCGGCTGTTAAAAAACATCCTGGGAATGTGGCTGGTCCAGGCGTGCCAGGAGGTATGGGCCGGGGAAGGCACGACGCTCACCGATGCGGATTGTGTCGCGCTGGCCGCTGCCGCGCCGCCGTTCGGCCCGGTGATCGATCCCTATCCCAACAGCCCTGATTTCCGCACCCCCGGCGATATGCCCGCCCGCATCCGGGCCTTTTGCCAGCGCACCGATCAACCCATCCCAGCAGATAAGGGCGCGGTGCTGCGCTGCATTTTCGAGAGTCTGGCGCTCAAATACCGGCAGACACTTGACCAGTTGGAGATCGTGTTGGGCCACCCGGTAAACGTGATTCACATCGTCGGCGGCGGTTCGCAAAATGCGCTGCTGTGCCAGATGACGGCGGACGCCACCGTCCACCCGGTGATTGCCGGACCCGCCGAGGCCACATCGCTCGGCAATCTGGTCACGCAGGCGATGGCAACCGGTTTTATCGCGTCCCTGGCGGACGCCCGCGCCCTGATCCGCCGTTCCGTGACGCTGGTCCGCTACGAGCCTGCGCCGTCCGCCGCGTGGGATGATGCGTACCGGCGCTTTTTAGCCACTGCCGGTCAATAATTGGGACCGGCGGGTAAAACTTATGGAGCAACCAATTCAAATTTGCATCATGTCATTCATGACAGCCACGTTGTAGGGAGGCACCCGCGTGTGCCTCCGGGCGACGGTCAAGTCGCCAGCGGCGGCGGGACACATGGGTCCCACCCTACAATGTGCGGAGTCTACTGGGTTTCTCCATCAATCCGCTGACCCAACCAGCGCCGCCTGCTGTTCGGCTTCTGGCAGATGTTCGTCGCCCAGTTCCGCGATGACCATACCAAGCAGGATCAGGCCGCAGCCGATTAGCTCCTTCGCGCCGAGGATTTCGCTAGCCCACAGCCAGCCGAACAACGCCGCGAACACCGGCTCCAGGCTGAATATCAGCGCGGTGTGAGTCGGCGTGGTGAAGCGCTGCACGTAGACCTGCAAGCCAAACGCCAGCGCCGTCGCCGCCACGCCGGTAAAGGCAATCACGCCCCAGGTGCTCGCCGGGAGGTCCAGCGTCGGTGACTCAAATAAAAACGCCGCCCCGGTGCCGAGCACACCGACCGCCGCGATCTGGATGATCGCCAGCCGGACCGGGTCGCAGCGCGGCGAGAAGTGGGCCACGCTGGTGATGTGCAGCGCAAAAGCGAACGCACACGCCAGCACCCACAGGTCGCCGGTCTGCACGCTTAGATTCCGGTTCAGCGTCAGGACGCCCAACCCGACTGTCGCCGCCAGGATGCCCAATACCGGGCCGCGTCCCGGCGGGCGGCGTAACAGGACGGTCGCCAACGCAGGCACGATCACCACGCTCAGGCCGGTGATAAAGCCTGCTTTGGCGGTAGTGGTGTGCTGCAAGCCGACGGTCTGGAAAATGTAGCCGCACGTCAGCCACACACCGATCAGCGCCCCGGCCTTGATTTCATCCCTGGTGACGTTCCGCGCCCGCCGGTAAAACAGCGCCGTCATGAATACCGCCGCCAGGATGAAGCGCCACGCCACGAACGTCAGCGGATCAACGGCGTCCAGCGCATTCTGGACCATGACGAACGTCGATCCCCAGATCAGGGCCACAAAGCCCAACGAACCATCAGCCTGCCAGCGTTTCATGCCTGAATCGGTTCCCCATCACCCCACACTCACAACTCAAACCCAAACCGCCACGCCGCGTTATCCATCGGCAGATCGTCCAGCCGTCCCTGGCGCAGCGCCGCGAACCGGGGCCGCAGCTCGTCCAGGCTGTCGCCGCCCAACTTTTGCAGCAGTTCATCGGCCAAAACCACCGCCACCATCGCCTCGATTACGGGGACGGCGCGCGGTGTGGCGCAAAAGTCGCTGCGTTCGTAGACGGTCTGGTCCGGCTGCCCGGTCGCCAGGTTGACCGAGGCCAGCGGCGTGAGCGTGGTGCTGATCGGCTTCATGGCGGCGCGGATCACCAGCGGCTCGCCGGTTGTCATGCCGCCTTCCAACCCGCCCGCCCGGTTGCTATTCCGGCGAATGTGACCTTCTGCGTCGAGTCTCATTTCGTCGTGAACGTGCGTCCCGCGTCGGCGCGTATTGGCGAAAGCCGGACCGATCTCCACGCCCTTGATGCTCTGCACGCTGCACACCGCCCCGGCCAAACGCCCGGTCAGGCGGCGGTCGTAGTGGACGTGCGATCCCAGGCCGGGGGGCAGATACAGCGCCACAATCTCGATCACGCCGCCGAGCGTGTCCTTGTCGATCTTGGCCTGCCGGATCGCGGCTTCGATGCGGGCCGACGCTGCCGGGTCCGGGCAGCGCACCTCGGACGCTTCGGCAGCGGCGAATCGCGCCGGGTAATCGGGCGGATCGTCGGAAAATTCGGCTGCTTCGCCCGCGATCTCGGTCACGTAGCCGCCGACTACGATCCCGAATTCGGCCAGCAGCCGTTTGCACACCGCGCCAACGGCAACACGCATCGCGGTTTCGCGCGCGCTGGCCCGTTCCAGCGCCAGCCGCAGATCGCGGTAGCCGTATTTGATCGCGCCGGTCAGGTCGGCGTGGCCGGGACGCGGCGTGGTCATGGGCGCGATGTCGCGCTCGGTCCAATTCTGCCAATCGCGGTTTTCCACCAAAAGGCTGATCGGGCTGCCGGTCGTGAGGCCGTTCATCACGCCGCCCGTGATACGCGCCCGGTCGCGCTCGATCTGCATCCGGCCCCCACTGCCGTATCCCTGCTGGCGGCGGGCCATATCGAGATCGAGATCATCCGGGGACAGGGGCACGCCAGCGGGAATCCCTTCCAGAATGCCCGTTAGCATCGGTCCGTGACTCTCGCCTGCGGTCAGGAATCGGAGCGCCACGCCGCTAAGCCCTCACCAGATGGTAATTTTTCTTGCCCTTGCGCAGCACGATCACGCGCCCGTCAATCGCGTCGTCCAGGCTCACGACCTGATCCGCGTCCGTGACCGGCTCGTTATTCAGGTACAGGCCGCCGTTATCGATCAGGTTGCGAATCTGCTTTTTGGAACGGTCCAGGCCGCACAGCACCGCCAGCTCGACAATGTTCATGCCGTCCAGTTCCGCGCGCGGGACCTCACTCGACGGCACTTCCGCGAAAATGTCCAGCAGATCGTCAGCACTCAGCCCTTCCAGGTCACGGCCACTAAACAACACATCGGTCGCGGCCAGCGCCGCCGCCAGCCCGTCGTCACCGTGTACGCGGCGCGTGACCTCCTCGGCCAGCCGGGTTTGCGCGGCGCGTAGATGTGGCTCGGTTTGCAGCGCGTGCTCGTATTCCACTACTTCTGCCTGCGACAGCAGCGTGAAAAACTTGAGGTACTGGATCGCGTCCTGATCGGGCGTGTTAATCCAGAACTGGTAGAACCGGAACGGCGAGGTTCGCGCCGGGTCCAGCCACACCGTCCCGGCTTCGGTTTTGCCGAATTTCACGCCAGTCGAGGACGTGACCAGCGGGACCGTGATCGCGTGCGCCTTGCCGTTGAGCACCTTGCGGATCAGTTCCGCGCCTGCCGTGATGTTGCCCCACTGGTCGCTGCCGCCCATCTGGAACGTGCAGCCGTAATCCTGGTACAGCCGCAGGAAGTCGTAGGATTGCAACAGCATGTAGCTAAATTCGGTGAACGAAATGCCCTCGTCGCTTTCCAGCCGCATCTTGACCGAATCTTTGGCGATCATGTAATTTACGGTGAAGTGCTTGCCGATATCGCGCAGGAACTCGATCAGGTTGAGCGGTCCCAGCCAGTCCGCATTGTTGACCAGCAGCGCCGGATTGGGCACATCCTCGAATTGCAGGAAGTGGGCCAACTGCGCTTTGATACCGTCCAGGTTGGCATCCAATTGTTCGTCGGAAAGCAACTGGCGTTCTTTGGTCTTGCCGCTTGGATCGCCGACCATACCGGTTCCGCCGCCTGCCAGCGCAATCGGGATATGACCGTGCCGCTGCACATGCACCAGCACCATGATCGGCAGCAGCGAGCCAACGTGCAGGCTGTCAGCGGTCGGATCGAAGCCAATGTAGGCGGTGATTTTTTCCTGCTTCAGCACCTCGTCTGCGCCTTCGGTCATATTGTGGATCAGGCCCCGCCAGCGCAGTTCCTCTACCAGATTTTCGGCGATTGCCGTTTCTGTTATTCTCAAGATATCACATCCTTTCAATCTTCTAAGCCGAGCGCCTGTCGCGCTGCATTAGTCATCACGTCTACCGGGGGCATGATGCCGGTCCAGGTCTGGAAAGCATACGCGCCCTGCATCACCAGCATTCCCAACCCGTTGATCGCCCGCGCCCCGGCAGATCGGGCCGTTTCCATCAGGCGCGTGACCGGCGGATTATAGATCAGGTCATACAACACCGCACCCGCCGGAAATGGCACGCCGTCCGGCCAGGGCGACTCGTCCACTCGCGGACTCATCCCGGCGGGCGTGCAGTTGATCACGATATCCATTGCCGGGGCCATGTGCGCCAGATCGCCGTAACCGATGATGCCCGGCTGCCCGGTTGGGCGACGGCTGACACGGATCACAGAGGCCGCGCCGTTCTGCGCCAGCGCAAACGTGACCGCCCGCGCGCTGCCACCCGTGCCCAGGACCAGACAATGCGTGCCCTCAATCGTGATGCCGTGCTGCTGCAAATCCCCGGCAAATCCGCGCGCATCGGTATTATCCGCCCGCAGCAAACCGTTATCCGGTCCGGCGATCAGCGTATTGGCCGCGCCAATCGCCCGCGCCGCCGGAGTCGTTTCCCCGATCAGCAGCAGTTCCAGCGCCGCCTGTTTGTGCGGAATCGTGACATTGAAGCCGCGATAGCCCGCGTCTACCAGCCGGATCACCTCGTCCTCGAAGTTCTGCGGCAGGACCGGCAGCAAATCGTAGGACCAATCCAACCCCAGCGCCGCGAACGCCGCGTTGTGCATGGCCGGGGAAATGCTGTGTTCCACCGGCCAGCCGAACAAGCCAACGCGCTCAGTCATCATCGCCTATCCATTCGATATCGCCGTTCAAGCCGCGCATCAGCGAGACGAAGCAGCGGAACGAGTCCTTGACGCAGCCCGCATCCTCGACCCGCGTGTCGCCCTCGGCTACAAGTCCCGCCACCGCCAACGCCATCGCAACCCGGTGATCGTCGTGGCCCTGGACCACCGCGCCGTGTAACTGCTGCGGTCCCACCACGCGGAATCCGTCGGGCCGTTCGTCGATCTGCGCGCCCATCTTGCGCAGTTCGCCCGCCATAACCGCGATCCGGTCAGTTTCCTTGACGCGCAGTTCCGCCGCGTCCCGTACCACCGTTTCGCCTGCGGCCTGAGTCGCGGCGACCATCAACACCGGGAATTCGTCAATGGCGCGCACCACCACCTCGCCGCCGATCTCCGCGCCGCGCAGGTCGGAGCGCCACACGATCAAATCCGCGACCGGCTCACCGCCCGTTTCGCGGGGATGGGTTTGTTCGATTTCCGCGCGCATCAACGCCAGGATGTCCATAATCCCGGTGCGGGTCGGATTGACGCCCACACCCGGTAAACGCACCGTGTCCCCGGTGTCCCCGGCCAGCAGCGCCGCGACGATCATAAACGCCGCCGACGAGATATCCGCCGGGATCACCATGTCCAGCGGGCGCAGCGTGCCGCCCGGCGTGATCGTGATTTTGCTGCCCTTCACCTGCACGTCCGCGCCCATATTGCGCAGCATCCGTTCGGTGTGATCGCGGGCCGGGCCGGGTTCGATGATGGTGGTCGGCCCGTCCGCAAACAGTCCCGCCAGCAGCAAACAGCTTTTCACCTGGGCGCTGGCGACTGGCATGGCATACGTGATCCCGCACAGGTCCGCCGGGGCGAAACGCAGCGGCGCGTACCCGCCCGTATCGGTGACGTTGGCTCCCATCGCCCGCAGCGGCCCGGTGATGCGTCCCATCGGGCGGGCACGCAACTGATCGCTGCCGTCCAACACGCTCTCGAACGGCTGCCCGGCCAGCACACCGGCCAACAGGCGCATTCCGGTTCCGGCGTTGGCGCAGTACAGCGGATCGTCCGGCGCGTGAAAGCCGCCTGATCCGCCCGTGCCGTGTACCCGCAGTAGATCGTCGCCGTCCTGCTCGACCGTGATACCCAACGCGCGGATACAACCCAACGTCGCCAGCGTATCACCGGCCATCAAAAAGCCCCGGATGCGACTCACGCCCCCGGCCAGCGCGCCCAGAATCAGCGCGCGGTGCGAGAGGGACTTGTCGCCGTCGATGCGCGCTTCACCAGCCAGCGTCCGACCGG
>JAFGTJ010000034.1 GCA_016934195.1 Anaerolineae bacterium
AAACCGCCGCGTGGAAAATGCTGGACGAACCCAAGAGCGACACGCTCTACTGGCAACTGCTGGCGTGCTACCCGGAACCTGAAGCCAGCTAACGACGCAAGGCGGGAATCCCCGCTTTTTCTCGCCGTCCGGTAGCTGTGGTGGCTCCTGCCGGGCGGCTTTTTTGATCTCCACTGGCGAGCGCAATGGACACCAACGGATAGTAACAGATAGGCCGGGATCGCCCGTTAGGTGAAAAAAAGTACAATATAAAGATAAACATGATGTTATTCATGCCAGATACGTTTATTTCTCAACTGGTCTGCGAGGTCGCAGTACGCTTTACTTAAACACAGCAGAAGACAAAGCACGGCTTAAATATTTTTTTTCGCAAAAATCCGCAGATCGAGAGGCGATTTTAAATGACTAATGTAGATCGCAAGCAGAAGGCCAAACTCCCCCCCCAGGTGGTCC
Source organism: Anaerolineae bacterium (assembly GCA_016934195.1). Lineage (GTDB taxonomy): Bacteria > Chloroflexota > Anaerolineae > Aggregatilineales > Aggregatilineaceae > JAFGTJ01. The sequence goes on from JAFGTJ010000034.1 coordinate 454, forward strand.
CGATGCGCTCTGCCGAAGAACGAATTCACGATTTCGAGCAGATCAAGTTGGGCTTTGATGAGCAGGCCGCCATCACCGAGGCATCGCGCTGCCTGTTTTGCCCGAAACAGGCGTGTGTGGTGGCGTGCCCGCTGGACAACGACATCCCGACCGCGATGAAGCTCATCGGCGAGGGCAAATTCATCGACGCCGCTGCCGTGTACCAGGATACCAGCACGCTGGCGGAAGTCTGCTCGCGGGTGTGTCCCCAGGATAACCTGTGTGAAGGCGCGTGCGTGCTCGGCAAGCGCGGGCAGGCGGTCGCGCTCGGCGCACTGGAACGCTTCGTCACGGATTACGCCCGCGTGCATGGCGCGCCCCCCGAACGGCCCGCCTCAACCGGCAAAAAAGTCGCGGTGGTGGGCGCGGGTCCGGCGGGATTATCGGTAGCGCAGCGCTTGCTGGAAAAAGGGCACGCCGTCACCCTGTACGAAGCGTGGCCCTGGGCCGGGGGCTGGCTGACCTACGCGATCCCGACCTACAAGCTGCCGCGTGATGTCGTCAATGACAAGATCACGTTTTTGGAACGGTTGGGCGCGGAGTTTGTGTATAACACCCGCGTCGGCAAGGATGTGCCCTTGCAAAAACTGCGCGATGATTACGACGCGGTGTTTATCGGCGTCGGGGCGATGCTGGACGCTCAGGTCCGGTTCGAGGGTAAGGACCTGCCGGGCGTGTATACCGGGACCGGTTTTTTGCTCCCGATCTACGTGCCCGAAGATCGCCGCCCGCCAGACATGAATCCGCCCAAAGTCGGTAAGAGTGTGGCAGTATTCGGTGGGGGCGATACGGCGATGGACTGCGTGCGAACGGCGGTCCGGCTGCAAGTCCAGCAGGGATGGGAACCCAACGTTACGTTGATTTACCGCCGCACCGATGAGGAAATGCCCGCCTCGCACAAGGAACGCAAGGCCGCGATGGAGGAAGGCGTCGAATTCGTGTATCTGGCCGCGCCGCTCGCCTTCAAGCCCGGTCCTGACGGTCATATCAGGGAGATCATCATCCAGCGCATGGAACTCGGCGAACCGGACGATAGTGGACGCCGCCGCCCGGTTCCCATCGAGGGCAGCGAGTATATCCACGAGGCCGATACCGCCGTGCTCGCATTGGGCTATTGGCCCGATCCGCTGATCGGCGAACAGGAACCCGGACTCGAAACCCACAACTGGGGGCTGATCAAGGTCGATGAAGCGACCGGCGAAACCAATCTGCCCGGTGTATTTTCCGGCGGAGACGCGGCGCGCGGTCCGGCCCTGGTGAGCAAAGCGGCGCGTGATGGCATCGTCGCTGCCGAGACGATCCACCAATACCTGGCGGAAGTGGTCAAAGCCTGAGTTTTTCCGCATTTGCGTCATCGGTCCAGTCCCGCGTATAACCTAATGGGGAAACCAATTCAAATCCGCATAAAATAATCATGGCTGTCACGGTGTAGGGAGGCACCCGCGTGTGCCTCCGTGCAACCAACCGTCCGGCGGGACACATGGGTCCCGCCCTACGGATTGTGCGGAGTCTATTTGGTTTCTCCATAAAGGTATACGCGGGATTTTTAATGGTACGAGAGGAAGCGGCGTAATGATAGGTAAGCGATCTATCCCGGCAGTGATTTTTTTGTTTGTGGTATTGAGCCTCGGCGTGTTTCCGGTTTGGGCCACATCCCCCGCGCAGCAAGTGGGCGATCAGCCGCGCGTGATCACCGGCAGTTACCAGACCACTAACCCGATCTATCCTACTATCGGCGCGGATACCGGCATTGTATTGTACGACATCACGGGATTGGTGCAGGACGACTATGACTTTGTGCCTGCCATCGATTCGCAGATATTGGGCCGGATCGACGGAACGATTGTCAGCGGCGACTACGTGATCGAACTGCCGCCCACCCCGGACGGCGGCACCCTGGATTTTGACGGCGACTCCGCCACCCCGCCCGCCGTCCAGGTGTTTGCCCCGTCTACCTATATCAATTTTCTGGGAGATCGCTACATCAACCGGGGCGAGACGTCGCTGGATATGTCGGCGCGCGTTGATCCCATGACGTTCGATGTGGTGGGCGGATATCTGGTGGTATGGACGGCAAATGCGGGCGAGTTGTTCCCCAGCGGCGCGGGCCAGGACGGGACGCCTTTTACCCCCGATGATCCACTGATGCCGCTGCCCGCCGGGTGGAGTGTGATCGCGCTGGAGGATGAGCCGTTTACCGTTCTGCGCAACGAAACGGTCGATATTCCCCTGTTCGAGAGTTTTGGCGGGCTGCACGATTATTCCGCCCTCAGTTACCAGGACGCCTGGGAATCCCTGTTCCAGCGAACGCGAGAAACATATCCTTTCACCACCGAGAAAAATATAGATTGGGACCGCATCTATAACACCATCACGCCCATTATCCAGACGGCACAGTCCGATCTGGAATTTCACCTGGGCATTGCGCAGTTTGGTTCACTGATCCCCGACACGCACATCGGCTACGTGTCGATCCAGGTCATGCAAGCCTACCTGCTCGGCGGCGTGGGGATCGGATTCCCGGTGGTGACGGATGATGGCGAGGTCGTGATCACGTATGTGGCCCCCGATTCGCCCGCCGCGCAAGCCGGAATCCTGCCGGGTGATGTGCTGGTGGCGGTGGACGGCATCCCGGCGCTGGACGTGCTGGCGGGCACTCCCCTGATGCTGACCAGCGCTTCCACGCCGCACGGACGGCGCTATTTGCAGGCGGCGACCATGCTCCAGGGACCGGTCAACTCTCGTACCACGCTCACCTGGAAAACTGTGGACGGCGCGCAAACAACCGGCACACTCACCCGTGTCTTTGATTTCGTGTCGATTGTCCAGGCGTTTGAGGGTGGTCTATCCGGCGCGGACGGCGTGATCACGTCCCGAATGCTGGACTCCGGCCTGGGCTACATCGGCGTGCGCGGTTTTGCCGAAGAAGTCAGCCGAGCAGACGAGTGGTTTAACCACGAACTGGACGGCCTGATCGCGGCGGGCGCGCAGGGTGTCATTATCGACGTGCGCGGCAACGGCGGCGGGCTGATCCAACTGGCAATGGCGATGGCCGGGCGATTTTTCCCCGACTCTACGCGGCTGTTTGACTTTTATTACGCCGATGGCCGGGGTGATTTTGCCTACCGGGGCTTTGTGGAGATTCTGGCAAGCGAGTCGTATTATGATGGTCCGGTCGCGGTGCTGGTGGACGAAATGACCGGCAGCGCCAGCGACATGTTCGTATATGCCATGCAGATCGATGATCGCGCCGTGATCGTCGGCCATACACCGACCGGCGGTTTTACGGGCGAAGTCGGCGACGGGCAGTACCTGCTGCCCGGTGTCCTGGAAATGCAAATTCCCACCGGGCGACCGATCCATCCCGTAACCGGGGTGACGTTGATCGAGGGCGAGGGTGTGCAGCCGGACATTCGCGTACCGCTGACGTATGAGAGTATATTTTCGCCAGAGGATGAAGTGCTGCAAGCGGCAGAGGCCGCGCTGCTGGCGGAATAACCCGATTGGAGATGCTGTTTACATGACTGCTACAACCACGCCGCCGCTTGTCATCTGGGGCGCATCCGGGCACGCGCGCGTTGTGGCCGATATCGTGCGCGTGCAGGGTATTTACCGGATCGCCGGGTATCTGGATGACAGGGCAGAGTCGCCGGGGGCCGAATTCAACGGGGGCCGGATTCTGGGTGGTCAGGAACGGCTGCCCATTTTGCTGGACCAGGGCATCACGCATCTGATCATCGGGATCGGCAACTGCTGGGTCCGGCTGGCGTTGGCGGACGTGGCGGAAACGGCGGGTTTTACGCTGGCAGCGGCCATTCATTCGAGCGCCGTGATCGCTGCCGGGGTAGATATTGGCGGTGGGACGGTGATCGCGGCGGGCTGCGTGATCAATCCGGCGGCGCGCATCGGTTGTAACGTGATCGTCAATACGTCGGCCAGCGTCGATCATGACTGTGTGCTCGCGGACGGCGTGCATATCAGCCCCGGCGCGCATCTGGCCGGGGGCGTGACGGTCGGGCGGGGAACCTGGGTAGGCATTGGCTCGGTGGTGAAAGAACAGGTTACGATTGGGGCCGGGTCAATGATCGGCGCGGGTTCGGTGGTTTTGGCCGATATCCCCGATGGTGTGATGGCCTACGGCG
>JAFGTJ010000035.1 GCA_016934195.1 Anaerolineae bacterium
AAGAAAAAATCTTTTTTCTCCTGCTTTTTCTCTTCAAAAGAGAAACTCTGTGTCCTCCGTGTCTCTGTGGTGCATTTTTTTGCCCCAATATCCGAATACACCCTACTTTGCGCTGCGCCGGTAACGATCCACCGCCTGCCGCGCCGCCGGAGTCCCGATCTGGTCCAGGGCATCGACCGCCGCGTCCCGGATATTGGGATCGGGGTCCTGCAAGGCGTCGATCAGGCGCGGCACGGCGGCGGGTTCCCCGATTTTGCCGAGCACGCGCGCCGCGACTTCGCGCACCGTGTCGTAATCATCGCGCAGCGCGTCCAGCAGCGCGGGCACGGCGGTCACGTCCCCGATCCGTTCCAGCGCCCCGGCGACCGAAATCCGCGTGCCCATCGACTCGTTACGGTTGCGCAGCGCTTCCAGCAAACCGGGCACCGCCGCCGCATCCCCGATCTGGCCCAACGCTTCCGCCGCCCACCAGCGGACCACACCGTCATCGTCGCGCAGCGCGTGGATCAAGCCCGGCACGGCGGACGTATGCCCGATCCGGCCCAACGCGCCCGCCGCGCGGCTGCGCATATCCTCGTCCTCGTCGCGCAGCGCGTGGATCAACCCTGGCACGGCGGAGGGGTCCCCGATCTGGCCTAATGATTCCGCCGCCGCGAACCGCACGCCCCAGTTATGGTCGCCCATCGCCGCCGACAGGATCGGGACCGCCGCCGCGTTACCGATTTCGCCCAACGCCTCGACCGCCATCAGCCGCACGTCCACGTCGGGATCGCGCAGCGCGTCACCCAGACCGGCAATCGACGGCGCGCCGATCTTCTTCAGCGCGTCGATGGCCGTTTGCCGGACGTCCAAGCTGTCATCGCGTAACGTGGCCTGCAATCCCGGTACGGCTGCCGGACCCAGTTGGACCAGCGTTTCCGCCGCCGCCCAGCGCACGTCGGGATTTTCGTCGCGCACTGTGTCCAGCAAACCGGGTACGGCCTGCGTGCCCATTTTGACCAGCGCGTTTGCCGCCGCCCAGCGCACGTTGCCGTCCGAGTCGCGCAGCGCGGCATGTAATCCCGGCAGCGCTTCGACCGCGCCCAGTTTGCCGAGCGCCGCCGCCGCCGTCTGCCGTACATCGACGTGCTGGTCGCGCAGACCGGATTCCAGCGTGGGGATCGCTTCCCGCCCGACCTTGACCAGCGCTTCAATCGCCACGCGCCGCACCTCGGCGCTGCTGTTGCGCATCGCGGATTCCAGCGCGGGCAGGCCGACCGGACCCATTTTGACCAGCGCGCCCGCCGCCGCCCAGCGCATGTCGGTATCCTCGTCGTGCAGCGCGGCTTCCAGGCTGGGCAGGGCCGCGTCACCCATTTTGATCAGCGCGTTCAGGGCCGAGCGCCGCACGTCGGGGTTGTGATCGTTGAGCGCGGCCTGCAACCACGCCACCGCCGCGTTTCCGATCTGGACCAGGGCATCGGTCGCCGCCTGCCGGATATCGGCATCGGCGTCATGCAGCGCGACCTGCAACCCCGGTATCGCCGCCTCGCCCATCGTGACCAGCGCGTCTATAACCGTCTGCCGCACGCCGGGATCGGGGTGGCGCATGGCTTTGACCAGCCCCGGCACGCCGCGCTCGCCCAGGTCGGCTAAGGCGTTGGCCGCGATCTGCCGCACGCCGGGATCGGGATCGTGCAGCGCGACCTCAAAACCGGGCGCGCTTGCCGCGCCGATCTGGACCATCGCGTGCAGCGCGGAGCGGCGCACTTCGGCGCGCCTGTCGCGCAGCGCCGCCTGGAGCGTGGGGACCGCCGCTTCCCCGATCTGGACCAGCGCTTCGGCGGCTACCTGCCGGGTCGCGGCGTCGGGATCGCGCAGCGCGGCCTCGAACGCCGGGATTCCCGCGTCGCCCAACTGGACCAGCGCCCAGGCTGCCATCCAGCGGCGGTCACGGTCGGGATGCTGCATCGACTCGGCCAGGGCGGGCAGAGCCGGTTCCCCAATCTGGACCAGCGCGTGCCCGGCGGCGGTGCGAATCGCCTGTTCGGGATCACCGAGACAGTCCGCCAGCCGCCCAATTGCCACCGGCCCGCCCGCCTGTCCGAGCGCGTCAATCGCCCGTTCGCGGATCGCGGAGTCGGCCAGCGAACACGCGCCCAACAGGTCGGCCAGCGCGTCCGTCAGGGTGTCTACCCGCGCGTCGGCCATCCCCGGCGGGACTCCCGGCTCCATGCCGGGGATCATACCGGGCAGCGGCCCGCGCAGTTCGGCGGTAGTCGGTTGGGGGACGGGATCGGCGGAGATCGGGGAAAGCGGCAGTATTCCCGATCCCCTGGTTGGGCCTATTCCCGGCAGCGGCACGTCATCCAATAACGGCAGCACGTCCGCTGAAAGCGGATCATAAAAAAATGCCCCGGAACTGGGATCGACTTCCTCCACGTCCAGGAATGGGCCGGAGCGCGCGTCGTAATTGACCTGCGCGATCTTCACCCGCGCGGCCAGTTCGTCCCAGGGGCGGCTGGTGCGGTTGGAAAAATCCAGCACATTCAGCGCCAGCAGCCGGGGGTGCATCATCGCCGGGGCCAGCGTGATCGGGATCACGTCCGCGCCCGCGCCCCACCCGCAGGCCCATTCATACGCGATGAACGGCGACGTGCTGGCAGCGGGTGACATGATCACCACGATAGCGAACGCCTCCCGCACGGCGTCGTCCACGTTTTCGCGCCATTCGTCGCCGGTATGCAGCACCACCTCGTACCCGGTCTGTTCCAGGCGGCTTTGCAGGATCGTGGCAAAATCCCCGTCTTCGAGCTTGAAGGAGACAAATACATGGGCCATGCTGTCGTACTCTTTCTTACTTTCACCCCGCCGCCGGTCGTTCGTAGTCATGGGTGATTGGTTTTTAGTTGTGAGTTGTGAGTGATGAGTAGGGAGTAGGGGGCGAATAAGCCCATGACTCGCCCTTACTCACCACGACTCACACACAGCTCACCACCCATCACCCATGACTGTATACCTTATCTTATAACAGAGCGCGCCGCCCTGCCTGTTTGAATATTCCAACTCATGTAAAAATCCCAACGTGCGCAGAAATTAAGGTATAATGAAAATGTTCAGGAGGCCGTTTATGAATCCTACGTCGCGTATCAAAACCAGTTATCCATACGGGCAAACGCCGCCCAATACCGGCGTTGATTTCGCGTGGGCGCGCGAACACGAAGCCGATCTGCTGGCTCAATACGGCGAGTGTGTGGTGTTGGTCTACCAGCAGCAGGTGATCGGATTTGGCCCCACGCTGGCCGCTGCCGAACAGGACGCCGAGGCCAAATTACCGCCGGACCAGGGGGCGGTGACGCCGGTCACGGTGCTGCTGCGCCAGCCGCTGATCAGGCCGGATGCCTCGTCCGATCCCGACCCGGCGGCGGTGGCGCTGCATTTGAACGGGCAGGTTCCGGTCCGGCGGGCGTAGGACCGGTCAGACCCAGGATTCGCTACAAACTGCCCATTTGAAGACGTCAACCGGTTGACGTCTTTACAATTTTCATGGTATGATAAAAGTGAGCTCCAGGCGAGACATAAAAGCATTTCAACTTGAAAAACCTTGGTCAATTGAGCAGGAGTGAAACCCGCCAATGACGTTTTAAAAGGTTCAACAAGAAGAAATCAAGAACAATGTCTCGCCTGACTTTTTTTATTTCCCCACCACTGCCCCACAACGACACACCGGGCACATCCAGCCCGCTGACAAACCCATCCATTGACCCGTCAGCCGACTCGATGCACCCGGTCGATATAGCTATCATGCCACAAATCGCGGTGAAATTCCAGTAAAATGTACAATTGCGCCGGAGTTTCGTTACTGTTTCGCGCGGCGGATACTATGGCGGCAGCGCTACGAATTGTTGGTGTCCTGCGGTGCGTCGGGGGCTTTGTCCTCGGACACGTCCGCGCCTGCGCCGGGTTCCCCGTCCGCGTCTTTGTCCTCATTGCCGCGCCAGTTCTCGACTGCTGCCAGTGCCTCCGGCGTGCCGAGGCGCTTGAGCGTCTCAGCAGCGGCCCAGGCTGCCTGCCAGTTGCCGCTGTCCAGCGCTGTGACCAGCGGCCCGACCGACGGGTCCCCGATCTCTTGCAGCGCGGACGCCGCCGACCAGCGCACGTCCCAGTTTGAGTCGCCCAGGGTGGCGATCAGCGGTTCGATGGCCGGTTCCCCAATCTCGACCAGGGCGCGGACCGCCGCGCGCCGCACGTATTCGTCTTTCTCGCGCAGCGCCTCGATCAGCGGCGGGATCGACTCGGTGCCGATTTCCCACAGCGCTTCCGCCGCCGCCCACCGCACGCGCCATTCCCGGTCGTGCAGCAGGTCGATCAGGCCCGGTACGGCGGACTTATTGCCGATTTTGCCGAGCGCCCACGCGACCGAAATCCGCACGTCCTTGTTGCTGTCCTTGAGCATGTCTATCAGGTCGGGAACGGCTTCCCGGTCGCCCATTTTGCCCAGGGCATCGGCGGCGCGGAACCGCACCCGCCATTCTGGATCGCGCAGCGCCGCTGCCAGCGCCGGGATCGCGTCCGCTTCGCCAATCTCGCCCAGCACGTCGGTGACGTACAACCGGATGCGCGGGTCTTCGTCGCTGAGCGCGTCGAGCAGCACCGGCACCGACGCCGCGCCAATGGCCCGGATCGCGTTGGTTACGACGTCGGTATTGCTGCGCGGCGCGCCAAACGGTCCGGGCCGCCGGAAGCGGATCGTTTCCAGCAGTCCGATCACCGCCGAGGCCGCTTTCATTTTGCCCAATGCGACCGCCGCCGCGTCGCGGACCTGCCATTCTTCGTCGCGCAGCAGCTTGATCAGCGGTTGGACCGATTTTTTGTCACCGATTTTGCCCAGGCGTTGGGCCGCTTCGCTGCGCGCCTCCCGGTCGGGATGTTCCAGCGCTTTGATCAGCTTATCCACTTCTTCGGGATCGCCGGGTTTGACGTCCTTCGCGTCGATGGTGTCGTCCTCCTCGCGCGCGGGATTCTCCGGGCGGCCCGGATCGTAGCGGCTGGGGTAGGGGGGCGGACCGGGACGGCGCAGCCGGTCGCCAAACCGCGCGGAGGGCGGCATCGACGCGGCGCGGCGGCGGTCCTGGTCGTAAGCCGACTGCACCCGCCGGATCAGCTTGCCCCACGACGGCGCGGCCTCGTCCCCGAATTCCAACTGTTCCAACCGCGCCAGCCGGGGATGGAGGTCGGTTGCTTCCAGAATGATGGGGATGACTTCCGCGCCGGAACCGAGGGCATAAATCCATTCATACTTGATCTGCTCGGACGTTTTGGCCGCCGGGGTCAGCAGGACGATTACGGCAAAGGCATCTGCCAGGGCCTGGTCAATCGCTTCGCGCCATTGATCCCCGGCCCGCAGCCGCTCGTTATCCGCCCACACCTGAAAGCCAGCGTCCTCAAGCTGACGGGTCAGTTCAGCCGCGAACTCTCCGTTTTGACTCATGTATGAGATGAAGACGTGGCTCATAGCAGGTCCTTCTCTCCCTTCCCCCGCTGTTGTGTTATAGTGATTCCTGCGTAGATTATACATAGGAATCGCGTTTTTTTAGAAGCCCCTAACTTTAGGGCCACTAACCCTAGTCTAATTCTAACCCGTTTGGCGAGGAATTTCAGGTGTTCCGGCGATTTTTGTTCATTTTTTACCTTAGTACGCTGGTCGTGCTGGTCCTGGCCGGACTGGGGGCGCGGCTGGTCCTGATCGCGGACCGGGCGGCGCTCGAACACGACGAGGCGATCTCGATCCTGGCGGCAGCCGGGCACCAGGGCGACTACGCGCGCGTGCTGGCGGGCCGTGATGGGCCGGATTCGCCGTATGGCCGGTGGGTCCCGGCGCGCGACTGGCAGCGCTTCATGGAGCCGGACGAGGCGCTGATCTTTGGACGGATCGGCGCGGACCTGGGCCGGTATGACATTCACCCGCCGCTGTATTTCTGGCTGCTGCACCTGTGGAGTTTGCTGGTTGGGGCGGGTTTTCACGCCGGGCCGCTGCTGAACGTGTTGTTCGATGCCGGGACCGCGTGGGGCGTGTGGAAATTAGCCTCACCCCTCGACCGACAGGCCCGACTCGACAGTGGCAAGTCCCCCTCTCTCCAACGTGGAGAGGGGGATTTAGGGGGTGAGGCTAATCGGATTCATGAATTGCCCCTATGCCGCCTCGCCGCCGTCGTGCTGTGGGCGCTGAGTCCGGTGGCGCTGCGGACCACCATCCCGGCGCGGCAGTACGCGCTGTTTACGCTGCTGGCGGTGTGGTACGCGCTGGCGATCCGGGCGGCGTTTACCTCACCCTCACCGGCGCACCGGTTTGATAGAAAGCTGGATCGTGTTTGGGACGAACGGCCTCACCCCCTGCCCCCCTCTCCCCTGCGCTGCGCTGGCGGAGAGGGGGAATCCGTGCGCGTGATCGTCACTCCCCTTCTCCATGCAATGGAGAGGGGACCGGGGGGTGAGGCTAACCGGCGAATCGTCCCACCCTGGCCCGCGCTGGCCGTGATCGTCACCGGGGCGGCGGGCCTGCTGACGCACTATTATTTTGGGCTGGCGCTGCTGGCGGGCGGACTCGTGGCAGGGCAGCGTGGAACCGGGCGCAGCGCGAATATCCGGCGGTGGGCGCTGTATACCGGGATCGCGGGGTTGGCGCTGGTACTGCTGCACCCGCACGGCCTGGAGTCGGTGCGGCGCGGCATGTCCGGCGATCTGGCGGGGGATGATTCCGGCGGGCGGCTCACGACCGCGATCAGCGTATTGGCCCTGCTGTCGATTCCGGTGGTGGCGGCGCTGGTCCTGCCGGGGGTGGGCGCGGGGATCGCGGCGATTGTGGGATGGGGAAAACCGGCCTCACCCCCTGACCCCCTCTCCATTCAAAATGGAGAGGGGGAATCGCGCCCAGACTCCCCCCTCTCTAGCTTTGCTGGAGAGGGGGGCCGGGGGGGTGAGGCCGGTTTTAGCTCGGCTGGAGAGGGGGGGCGGGGGAGTGAGGCCGGTTCTAGCTTTGCTGGAGAGGGGGACCGGAGGGGTGAGGCCGGTTTTAGCTTGGCTGGAGAGGGGGGCCGGGGGGGGGAGGCCGGTTTTAGTTTTGCTGGAGATAAGGGCCAGGGGGGGGAGGCCGGTTTTATCCTGCTGCTGGTCGGCGGGCAGATCGCGCTGCTGCTGGCGCGCATCAGTCCCGCCCACGCGCTGATGGACGCCCGCTATCTCGGCCCGGCCTGGCCGTTTGTCGCGGTGGTTCTGGTCCGCGCCCTGGATTCGCG
>JAFGTJ010000036.1 GCA_016934195.1 Anaerolineae bacterium
CGGCAGCGGTTGGGTCGGATCGGCCAGCCGCCGCGACAGCGCTTCGCGGGCAAACGCCGTCAACGTGATCGTCTTGCCCGACCCGGCTCCCCCGAACAGCATCACCCGCCCGGCGTAATATTCAAACGCCTCGGCGAAGGTATCAAACGTCATCAGGGCGGCGCTGGTCCCGGCGGGCACAAATTCCACGAACGAAAAAACCGTCGTATCCAGAAACTCGACCACCTGCTGGTACAGGTCGTTTTCCAGAAAATCGACGGTCTGCCGGTACGATTCGTTGAGATAGTCGTGGAACGGGTCGTAGATGTCCGAGGCCACGTAGGTTTCGGATTGCAGCCGGTCCGCCAACTCCGCGACACTATCCTCAAATATCGCAAAATGCAGTGGTTGCAGGTGTTGGATCAGGCGCGGCGCGGAGTGCGGCGGGAATCCCGGAAAGATCAGCGGCGTGATCGACTTTTCCAGGCTTTGGGCATACAGCAGTTCGCGCAGCACAAAGCTGTCATCCGTGCCGCTGGTCGCCAGCGACGGCGTGAGACAGATCACCACATGCGCCGCCCGGCTGATCTCCATTTCCAGATCGCTGCCGAAGTCCTGGTTTGCGGCGACCGTGCGCCGGTCGTACCACGCCGAGATACCGCGCGCTTCCAGCGCCTGCCGCAGACGTTCGGCCACCGCGCGCCCGTCCTGGCGGCCATAGCTGATGAAAACGTCGTAGGCGCTGTCGGTTTCTACTGTCATGTGCCGGTGCCTGTTTAAACCAGTACAACACCCCCCTCCCCCTCGCCCCAACCCAGTTGGCGAAGGGGAATCAGTCCAATAAATACATCTCTCCCCCTCTCCATTCAAAATGGAGAGGGGCCGGGGGTGAGATTCTCAATAATCCAAATCCACAAAATACGCCCGCGCCGCGCGATCCAGCAGATCGCGGGTAAGCTGCGGCGGTTGGTTCAGGTAGCGCGAAATGTCCAGAATCTGCTCGATGATGTCGCGGGGATGCACGGCGCGCAGATTGCGCGGATTATCTTCGTCCTTGAAATACCACTCTTTCAGCAGGTAGGCCAGTCCTTTTTCATCGTAGGGCACGCGCTTGGCCGCGCACATGGCCTGAAAAATCGTGCGGAACTGCTCAATCGACGGGTCGCCCACCTCGATCTTGTGCGGGATGCGGCGCAAAAACGCCTCGTCTACCAGGTCCGCCGGGGGCATGTTGGTGCTGAACACGATCAGCACATTGAACGGAATCTCGATCTTGCGTCCGGTGGACAGCGTGAGGAAGTCTACCCGGCTTTCCAGCGGCACGATCCAGCGGTTGAGCAAGTCACGCGGGCGGACCTGCTGGCGTCCAAAGTCATCGATCAGGAACATCCCGCCGTTGGCCTTGAGCTGATACGGCGCTTCGTAATACTTGTTGATCGGGTCGTACACCAGATCGAGCGTTTCCAGCGTCAGTTCGCCGCCGACCATGATCACCGGGCGGCGAATGCGCAGCCAGCGCGGATCGCGGCGCTCGCCGGTCACGGTGGACCGGCGGTTATTGTCGCCGTCCTCGTCGGGCAGCGCGTCGTGGTTCACGTTGTCGAAGACGCGGATCACCTGCCCGTCCACATCGACCGCGTGCGGAATCCACATCGGGGTCCCCAGGATCATGCGCCCGACGTGCTGCGCGATGGTCGTCTTGCCGTTCCCCGGTGGCCCGTACATAAAAATCGCCTTACCGGAGTTCACCGCCGGGCCGATGCGCCCGTACATATCCTCGCTGATGATCAACCCGCGCAGCGCCTTTTCCAGCATATCGCGGTTGACCGAAAACCGCGTGCGCGCCTGGGCGTTCATGGCTTCCACGTACTGGCTCAGCGTGACCGGGCACGGCCCGGCGTACTGCGTGCGGGCCATCGCTTCGTGCGCCTTTTCGATCCCCTTGATCGTGATCACGTACTCGAACGCGCCCGCGCCCAGTCCCCCGCCGCCGCGCACTTCCAGGAATTTCTCGCGCTTGAGACTTTCCAGCACCGTATCGATCACGCCGGTAAAAGGCAAATGCATCTGTCCCGCGATATCGTTGCCGGACAGGTAGCCGCCGAAATACAGGGTTTTGATCGCCAAATCCTGCAAGATACCAATATTCAACCCGGTATCGGCGACGGTCCGGATCGGCGGCGGCACCCACACGGGCGACCTGGGTTGGCGTTGCGAACCTTGTAAGGGGGTGGTCATGACACGTACTCCTCCAGCGTAGCACCGACGCGGCGCACTTCTTCCTCTGTATTATAGCAGTGCGTCGAAATACGCAAGTGTGGCACCTTGCGGGCGTCCCAGTGCTTCATGACCTGGATGTGGTGCGCCTTCAGGTGGTCCACCAGCGCATTAGCCCGCGCGTCAGCGGCGGCAAGATCACCGGGTGAGCCTGGCACGCCAGGCTTGCCTGGCGCATCCACGCGGAACGTGACAATCGGCCCGTGCCGCACCGGGTCGGTCGGCGTGATGACGTGCCAGCCGCGCGCCGTCAGGTCTTCGATAGCGATCTGCGAGAGGTGGCGCGTCCAGGCGTCGATATGCTCCAATCCCAGGCCGTTCAGGAATCGCAGACTCTCCACCAGCGCGATCATACCCAGGATGTTCACCGTCCCCAGTCCAAACCGGAACGCGCCTTCGCTGGGCGTCAGGTCGTAGTTCAGCCAGTGGTCCCAGCCCTGCACCGACGTCGGGCCGACAAAGGCGGGTTGCATCGTTTCGGCGGCGGCTTCGCGCACGTACAGAAATCCCTGGCCGGGCGGTGCCATCAGCGATTTTTGCCCACCGCAGGCCAGCACGTCGATCCCCAATCCCTGCACGTCAATCGGCATGTGTCCGGCGGCCTGGATCGCGTCCACCACGAACAGCGTATCACGCTCCCGGCAGAACGCACCCAACGCCGCGAGATCGGTCCGGTGCCCGGTCAGGAATTGGACCGCGCTCACCGCCAGGACGCGCGTCCGGTCATCCACCAGCGGCGCGAGCGTTTCCAGGTCCGCGCCGCCCTGGTAGGCCGGGGCGAACCGGATTTCGACGCCGTGCGTGCGTTCCAATACCAGCCAGGGATACACGTTGGAGGGAAATTCCACGTCGCACAGCACCACGTTATCGCCCGCCTGCCACTGGATCGCCTGGGCAACCGAGTTCAGCCCGGCGGACGTGCTCGGCAGCGGCGCGATCTCGACCGGCCTGGCGGCATTAATGTGCTGCGCGACGGCGGCGGGGAACCGGTCAAATACGCTTTCCGCACCGGAAAAATAGGCCAGCGGTTCGACCGCCATCCGTTCGCTGGCTGCGATCAGCGCTTGCTGCGCGGGCAGCGGCACGGGCGAGATACTGGCGTGATTCAGGTACGCCCACCGCTCCGAGATCGGGAAGGCGCGGCGCGCGTCGTCCAGGTTATAGGCCGGGGTATGGTCAGCCATCAATCATCACATCCTTTCAAAGCAGCATCCAATAGGAAATAGAACACAGATTCACACAGACGGTAGGACTACAGAATCGCGTGAGTGAGTTAGCCCCTCCCCCTGGCCCCCTCCCCACGTTGTGGAGAGGGGGAAAACGGTGCGACCCTCTCCCCCTTTCTCCGCGCGCGGGGAAAGGGGGAGAGGGAATAGGGGTAATTCACACAGTCCACCATCATACCGCCCATTATAATCGCCATCCCCGGCAAACGCTCGTTTACGCACGCTTGTTCTTTTGTCCATATTTCGTTAACGCTAACGGCCAAACAATTGCCTTTATGTTTTTAATAAATGTGCTCAAAATAAGCGAATCATAAAAACAACTAAAGAATATTAAACTTTCTTATCACATTCTAACGTTTAAATCGCCAATCGTAGGTTGCACGGCGGAAAATCGGATGGTACACTGTAGCCAGCTTTACAAAAATTTTACGTTCACTGGCGCGTTCTTTCGTCTATCAAGGGGTATCCATGATTGACCGTATTCAGTGGCTAGGACATGGAAGCTATCGCATCCAGGGTCCCCCATTGATCTACATCAACCCCTGGCGGATTGCGCGTGCCGCTTTCCACGCAGATGTGATCCTCATCAGCAACGACCAATATGACCATTGTTCGCCCGCCGACGTTTTTAAGCTCTGCGGGCCTCAAACTGTTATTATTGGCAATCCAGGCGCGGCTGCCGTTCTCGGTGACAACGTGATCGTGCTGCGGCCCTGGCAGAGCTATCTGGCTGGTGATGCGCGGATTACGGCGGTCCCGGCGTATACGTTTACGAACCATCACCCGGTATCTAAAGGCGGTATCGGGTTTATTGTTTCTATAGATTATTACGACCTTTACTATGCGGGCGTGACCGATATCGTGCCGGAACTCAACAGCATCCAGGCCGATATTGCCGTTCTGCCCGTCGCCGCCGGTCCCGGCACCATGACGCTCGACCGCACCGTAGACTGGGTTCGCCGCACGCGGCCCGGTTGGGTCCTGCCGAGTCATTGGGGTACGGTGGGCGGCACCTACTTAGATGCGCAGGCTTTGGATCGCGCGCTGGGCAACGAAGCAAAAGTTGTCTTGCCGGAAAAAATACGTTAAACTGACTTAAACTTCGTAAGCAAACTTAGTTTTAACCAACAGATTTTGTAGGCCAATACAACTTAGCGAACGAGACTTTGTAGACCAAAACATCTTAGCCAATAGACTTTGTAGCCCAACGAGTGCTTAGCCAATAGACTTTGGAACCAAGAGATTTTGTAGGCCAAAAAAGGTTAGTCACCCAAGACTTTCGTTTGATCACCTCGACCGCACGTACTTAAGGATTGTTGGAACTACATTTTACTATCGTGGGCGGCCCAAACTGCGTGGGGGACCGCCCCTTTTTTTTGTAGAGAGTTTTGGGTTCGGAGTTTGGAGTTGGGGAAAATCAGATAGGCCACGAAGCACGACTACCAAAACGTACTGAAGACTACCTTCTTTAAACAGGGGGCATAGATCAATGATTGAAATCGTGTGGGAGATTCTTGTTAAGCAGGAAGCCCAGGGCCAGTTCGAGCTGATGTATGGTCCCGGCGGCGCGTGGAGCAAGTTGTTTAGCGAATCGCCGGGCTTTCGCGGAACCACCATGCTGCACGACACGCATAACCCGCAGCGATATCTGATCTTCGACCTGTGGGATACCGAAGATCAGCGAGAGCAGGCGCTGCGTGAACACGTGGACACATACGCGAAACTACAGGCCGATCTGGAGCGCTGGACCGAATCCAGGGTTGAGGTGGGGGTCTTCAGGATGCGCGCCGAAGCGACCGTCCGTCCGCGTGGCAAACCCGGCCAGAGAACCCGCCGATCAGTCCGGTGATCCCCTACTCCACCGGCAGCAGCGTAACCAACCGCTGCCCCTGGATATTGATCACCGATTCCACCACCCAGCCGTCGATCTGGTCCGGCGTCTGGACGCGCCACCAGCGGAAACCGTCCACCACCAACGGCCCGCCCATGATCGTGACGCGCTGACCGTCCACCAGCCGCGTCACCACGTCACCGCCCGGCGTGACCCGCAAATTGAGCGTATCGCCCTCGGTGGTGTGGATGCGCGCCCGGTCGCCCACCTGGAACAGCGGCCCCCACACCGGCGAACCCACCCACCCCGACAGCGGCGTCAGGTTCAGCAGCGAGCCGTCCGAATCGCGCCAGTAGGCCGCGCCCAACGGCGACTCCGCCGGATCGTAAATCACCAGCAGCGCCCGCTGCCCGGCCTCATCCCACAGCGTACCGACCAGACCCTGATCGGTCAGGCTCTCCGTGACCGCCAGCGGCGCGCGTTGGCCGGGCGGAATGCGGTACAGCCGCCGGGGTCCGGTGGGTGGTCCGCTCGGACTGGGATTGATCGGACTCCCGACAAACACCAGCGTCCCATCCGGGAACAACCACGCTTCGGCCATTTCCAACCCCGCGTCCAGGTCCACCAGCGCCTCGATCACCGACAGGTCATCGGGATTCACACGCGCGATCTGCTGGCCGCCGCTGGCGATAATGGCGCTGCCATCGCGCGTCCAATGCGCCTGCAAAAAGGCCGACGGCGGCAGCGTGAAATCGTTCCACACCGCGATCAGGCGGCTGGTGGTGATGTCCACGCGGTAATACACAAACCCGTCCGCCAGTTCGATCCCGGCCAGAATTTCGGTTCCGTCCGGTCGCCAGCTCAGCGGCCCGGTGATCGCGCGGCGGCGCGCGTCCCCCGTGTAACGGTTCGCCGCCAGCCGGAACGTTTCGCCGTCCCGGTTGCGCATCCACAAGCCATCGACCCGGTGATCGCCCTCCTGGGGGAAATCCGCCGCGCCGGGAGTCGCCAGCGTATAGGCCAGCCAATCCCCGGCAGGCGACCACGCCAGCGCCGTCACCTGGGGCAGCACGTCCTCTCCGGCGGTATTCTGGACGGTCGGCGGCAGGAACGGAATCCCGCCGATCACCAGTTGGCCCCCCGGCGTGATGATCGCCAGCGTGCCATCCGGCGCGACGCCAAAGGCCGCGATTCCCGGCGTATCAAACGTCAGTTGTTCGGGATATCCCAACCCGTAACGCGCGCGCCACACCTGCGCCACGCCGTCCGCGTCGGACAGGTAATACAACGTGGCAGGCAGACGGGCCAACGCCGCCGCAGCGGGCGCGGCCAACGACTCGCCCTGAGATTCATTGCCGCCCGTCCCGGTTAACGGATTCCCGCTGCCATCATCCAGAGGATTCCCGGATTCCGGCAGCGCCGCCACGCGCGTCGAGGGCGCTAATCCGGTCGCGGTGGGCGGTGGCGCAGCGGTCACGGTCGGCGGCGGCGTCATGGTCGAGGTCGGGGGCAGTGTGGCGGTCGGTAGTGGAGCGGTCGGCGGGAGCGTGCTGGTGGCCGCACCAACGGCGATCACGGTCGGCGTGTAAAGCGCCTGGACAAACGGTTCGGGCAGCGTGGCCGTTGCCACGACCGGCGGCGGTTC
>JAFGTJ010000302.1 GCA_016934195.1 Anaerolineae bacterium
CCGCACCCGGCCAGCGCGATCAGCAGCATGAGCAGCAGTATAAAAACTCCCCCTCTCCGCGCAGTGGAAAGGGGGCCGGGAGGTGAGGCTAACTTCATGGGGATTATTGCACAATCACCGTCTGGATCGATATCCCTATCGGTGACGTTTCGACCCACGAGACGAAAAACGCCGCGCCGCCGGGATTGTTCACCTCGTAGAGATTCGCCACCAGCGTATTGATCTCGGCCTGGATGGTGTCCGACAGGTTATCCACCAGTTCGTCGCTATAGACCTCGTTGGTATCGGTGAAATTGGCGAGCACGTTGGTCAGTTGGACGCGCCCCTGCTCCGGCACGACGGTCGCGCGAATAACAACCGCGCGCGCGCTGGTCATATCGCCGGGTATCATCAGCACGTTCAACGAGGCCAGCAGCACGCCGTCCTGGAACGTGATGGTCGGCGGCGCTTCAAAAAATCCGCCCGAACCCTCAAACAGCTTGCTTGATACGGCCTGGTTGAGCGCGTCCGGCGTCAACAGCAGGACCGGGCCGGGCGGCGTCGGGCTGGGCGGGACCGCCGTAAACGTGTAGGTCGGCAGGATCAGGTCGGTGGCGGTAGGCCGTGAATAGGTGTAGTCGATGGTGACGCGCGGCGGCTGTGTAACCGTCGGCGGCGGCGTCCACGTCGGCGGGAGCGGCGTCGGCGGCGGTTTGGGCGTCTCGGTCGGCGCGAAGGGATCAACCGT
Organism: Anaerolineae bacterium; assembly: GCA_016934195.1. GTDB lineage: Bacteria > Chloroflexota > Anaerolineae > Aggregatilineales > Aggregatilineaceae > JAFGTJ01. The sequence continues at coordinate 728 of JAFGTJ010000302.1, forward strand.
CGGCGGCGGGAGTGGAGTCGGTTGGGGCGACGGGGTTGCGTCCTGGCCGTCGTTATTCCCGCATCCGGCCAGGATCACCACCAGCGCCATCGTTCCTAACGCCAGTGCAATCAGCCAAAGGTGCCGTTTTACCATCGTTGTTAAACCTCCTGCTCTGCCGGGGGTGAGTCGTCGTTGGGACTGGTGGGATTATTGTCGGGTAGCAAGTTCACAGCCGCGTTGATATCGTCCAGGTAATCAGGGTGGTCAGGCAAACATATGGCCCGCAACACCTGCCAGCCATCGCGCCAGTTCGAGACAATCTTGTTGGCCGGTTGGTGCTGAAGTCCGGTGACTGCCTGTAGCGCTTGCAGAGCTTCCGTGATCCGTCCTGGGTGCTCGTTCTCGTTCTGCGTTTCAATGGCGATCCTGGCCGCGGCCAGCTTGATGGTCGCAATCGCGATCTTGAGATTCTCACGCACACCGGGCCAATCACCGGGGCAATACGTGAGCAAGTCCCGCCAACCACTCAAGGAAGTATCTAGCATTTTGGGTGTCACCTGTTCGACCGACACTGCCTGATCTACAAAATCATGCGCATCCTCGAACCTGTCATCTGTCGCCCCAAGCATCATAATGGACATGGCGATATCCATCGTATGATAGTAATCGCCCGGTGCGGCCTGTAACTCGCTGCGTGCCAGCGCCTCAGTCCGCTCAAACATCTTGACCGCTTTGTCGATCCGGTCCGGGTGATTTCCCTCACTGGCCTGGCGCAAGTAAAGCTGCGCAAGATTCCCGGTGGGATAAGAAGAATACGGCGTAACCTTGCGCGCCTCTTCATACGCCTCTATTGCAGTGGGCACATTCCCCATGCTGCGGCGCAGCCCGCCCAATGTCGCCCAGAATGACTCCTGATTGGGTTCCATCAGATCATTGTGTTCGATGAGCACCGCATGGAGTTTTTGCTCGGCCTGCCGCCAATAGGTCTGCCGGTCAGTTTCTTTTAGCTTGTGCTGCTGCCCCTTACGGCGCAAGGCAACCCCATAAGCGGCTTTGGCATACGGCCAACCGGGACGCGCCTGCATAGCTTGTTCCAGATGTTCGATACCGGCGTCCAACTTGCCCGTGATGTGCAGCACCTCCAGCCACCCGCCAATGTACAACGTGTGGGGGTTGCGCTGTGCGGGGTCGTCCTTCTTTTCCTCAATTTCCAAAAGACGCTGCACCTGATCGTAGGCAGTGAGATATTTTTTCCGGTTAAACTCCTGGTACACTTGCAGCAGTTCGGCAGCGTTCACCGATGTTTCTTGGATCTCATGCCGCATTTTTTGCTGCGCGTCGAGTGTTTCATCGAGTGAGTCTAACTGCTTTCTATAATATTCAATCTTTGCCAGTTCTTCTTTTAACTCATCCCGCATTTCTTGCCACTCGTCGCGCGTCTCGCGGGAATTGCGAATGCCGTAGAGCGCCGATGCCCCCAACGCCAGCGCGATCAGGAATCCGGCGGCTTCCAGAAAACTCAGGACGCGCTCAGCGGAGCCGGTCGCGCGCTCAGCCGCTTCAAGGGCTTCCTGGGCACGCTCTATTGTTACGGGGTCTTCCCCTTTAGTGGAGCGCAGCACGATCTGGACATTGGTTTTTGTGTCGTGCAGGTTGTAGATCACGCTGTCCACGATAATCCAGGCTACCACTACAACCAGGGCAACCACCACAATTAGACTGCCGAGTTGTAATAAGCGGTCCGTTCTCGAATCCACCGATTTTTTTTGATTCGTATCTGCGCCGTTGGTATCCGGTTCGCCTTCCGGTGTTTTTTGTCCCGCGCTCATCTTCCTCCTACTCCTCGTCCACTGCCGGAACGTCCGCCGCTACATCGCAGGCAGGCCCGCCAACCCAATCCCCAAACTCGGCCCCGTCCGGCAGCGGAACCCACCCCTCAACCGGATCGCCGTCGATTTCCACCAGCACGCGCAGCCACAACTCGCCGTTTTCCGGCCCGATCCGCTGGCCCGTGACCGGCACAAAGCGCGGCACCGGGTCCAGCAGCGGCGAACCGGCCACTTCCAGCGCGTCATAAACCGGGGGCAGGCCGTCCGGGGACGCATCCGGCGGCGCGATCACGTAGCAGCCGTCACCCAGGTTCGCTACCGCGAAGGCGTCCACCGTCGCCTGCCAATTGATGGTCGGAGACGGCAGCAGCGCATCCGGCGGCGCATTAACCGGCGGCAGCGCGGTCAGGGTGCCCGCCAGCGCCGCGTTGATGGTGGCCTCAATGATGGACTCCAGGTCGGGCGTATCCGTTGGCACGGGCGTCTCGGATGGAATCCGCGTGATGGTCGGCGAAGGCGTCGCCGTCCAATCGGCCACCGTCGCGGTCAGGTGAGCCGCCACCGCCGCCGCGAGCGTTTGGGTCATGTCCGGCGTATCGGTCGGCGTAAACGTTGTGGTCGGTGTAGGCGTGGCGGTCCAGCCCGCCGCCGTCGCGGTCAAATCCGCCGCCACTGCCGCCGCGACCGTCGCCCGCAGATCGGGCGTATCGGACGGGGTGGGCGTGGCGGTCCAGCCTGCCGCTGTCGCGGTCAAATCCGACGCCACCGCCGCCGCGACCGTTCCGGTCAGGTCCGGCGTATCGGACGGGGTGGGCGTGGCGGTCCAACTGGTGGCGGTCTGGGTCCAGGCGGCATCGACGGTCACTTGTGATTCCATCGTCGAGCGCAAATTCTGGTTTTCGCTGCTGACCGAGTTGATCCCGCCGATCAGGGATTCATTACGTTCCGACAGTTCGTCGCGTTCGGCTTCCAGCGTGGTATTGGCTTCGTTCAGCGACTCGTTGGCCGCATACAGCGCCTCGTTGGTGGCCGTCAGCGCGACGTTTTGGGCTTCCAATGTGGCGTTCCCCTGGCTTAAGGCGGTGCTGTGAGCTTGCAGCGTGGACCTTTCCCGGCCCAGCGCCACCCCCGTCACCGTCAGCCGGGCGATGATCGTCGAGCGTTCAGCGATCCCGGTCGCGTTGGCAACACCCTGGGTCGCGGCGGCTCGTGTCGCGTTGACTGCCATCTGGTTGAGCGGGGTACGGGTGGCGGTCGCCTTGTAATCCTGGTAAGCGTTCAGCCCTACCAACCCCAACGCCGTGCCGATCAGCAGCGCCACCAGCGCCGCCCCGAAAATCAGCGGCGACAGCGTGCGCATATCCGGCAGCGGTTGCGCGGAATCCACGCGCGGCGGGCTGATGGTGACAGGTTCGCTCCATTCGCTGGCGGTGCGCTGGTCGCCCGGTTTGCGGAACGCGCGAATCCGGTAGCGGGCGGGCTGGTCGGCGGCAGGAATCATGTTTTCGCCGGTCAGCAGATCGTCGCCCTCGACTTCTTCCTGCCCCAGTCCCGTGATCCGCACCGCGTACTGACGCGCGCCGGATACCCGGTCCCAGACGATGCGCCGCTGCGTGACCTCGATAAAACGCGGCGTCTCCAGCCGCAGGGGAGCGCGCTGCGGTTGGCTCCACCCGGACGGCATCTGGGGCGCATACAGCACATTGATCGCCCGCACGCGGTACACCAGGTTGGGCGGCGTATCCGGCGACAGGTAGGTTTCGGGCAGTTCGCCCCGGTAAATGACCTGGCTCTCGTCCTCGTCAAAATTAGCCGCCGTCGAGGACTGCACCTCGTAGCTGGTGGCCTGTGCGATAGGCGTCCAGCGCAGGAAATACCCGCCGTCCGCCGACCACTCGACCTTTTCCAGAATGGGCGTTGTCAGCATAATGGGCGTCGGGCTGATCGGGTCGCTGGGCGGGCCGGGGACGCCCTGGTTCAGCGGCACGATGCGGTAATAGCGGGTGCTGCTGGCCGGGGGCGAGATGCTGTAGCGGGACTGGCGAGTGTCGGTCAGTTCCGCGACCAGGGCCGCATCCTCGAAATCGGGGGACTCAGACTCCTCGATGCGGAAGGCGGTCGCGGAGGTGGCCGGGAACCACGTCAGCTCGCACTGGTCCGGCCCGGTCCAGCGGTAGCTCAACTGCACGCTGGTCGGCTCGGTCAGCACCGGATTCAGCCGGATATCAAAAAACACCAGATCGTGCGGCGCTTCGCCGCCCCAATCAACGCGCGCGCGGTCCAATTCGGCATTTGCCAGATCGGGCAGGTCCTCACCGACCGGGCGCGCCGCCGGACTGTACACCATCAGCCGGTCCAACCCGAACAGGCTGCCCCGGTAGGCGTGCAGCGCCATACCAACCGGCTCCGGGCCGCGCCGGGGCGTCCACGCCTCATCGGGACTGATCGTGGTATCCAGCGTGACGGGATCGCCCGCCCGGTTCAGCAGCCGGACGCCGTCCATGCCGAGCCACGCCAGAAACACGCGCCCGCCCGGTATATTGCGCTCCAAGCGCCCGCAGACGAACCCGGTACGGCCCGGTGGCGCGTCTTCGCGCCAGGTCGGACCGGCCAGCCAATCGCGCACTTCCTGCGGCCAATCGGCCCCGGCGGTTTCACGCGCCCACAGGTGTTCAACGATCTGCTCGCTCAAAAAATTGGCGGCGGGACCTTCGGCCAGGGCAAATACCAGCCGGTCGTAATCCTGAATGGCCCACAGCCGCGCCGGACGCGAGTCGCCTTCGTCGGGCGTTGTTCCGGCGGGCTGGTGCGCGCCCCGCCAGCGCCCGTGCGCGCTGCGCCCCTGTAATAACTCGGTGATCTCAGGTCCCAGGGTGATACGTTGGACACTGCTCATAACATTTTTTCTCGCCAGCGTGTAAACGAACCTCTGGTAAGTGTATGCGCCCCGGCCCAAATGGGCAAGTTGAAAAAATACCCGGTAGTGTATCGAATTCGGTTGAAAAACGGCCTCACCCCCTAAATCCCCCTCTCCATCCGAGACGTTTACCCTCGCTGGCGCTCGGCCAAACTATGGAGAGGGGGACTTGTCGAGGCACATGACACGCATCCCCCCCTCTCCAACTGGGTTGGAGAGGGGGCCGGGGGGTGAGGCCGTTTTGGGAGGTCCCCACCCGTATTCTAATTTCAACCGGCAAGGATACAGCGGGCGGGCGGCGTGATTTTTATAACAGGCGACCAACCACCTCCCAACAGGCTGACGGCGATCCGACAGCCATCCAACAGGCGAGCGTCAGGCGGCAAAACTGGTGTAGGATAGAGGGGGAAACGATGTAATTGGTTATGAGTGGTGGGTTATGAGTTTTTATGCGTGGAGTCTGGACGGGACTGTCTACAATCCC
>JAFGTJ010000303.1 GCA_016934195.1 Anaerolineae bacterium
GCATGACGGGTTTATCAGCGCCATTCGTGAATCCAACCGGGCGTTCGAGGAACGCCTTTTTGAGCAGCGATCCCGGCAACTGCTCCGTCTGGCCGGGGCGGGCCTGATCGCGTTGGTGATCGCGGCCTTGATCGGTGTATTTGTGATCAACCAGCGGGCCAACAATGCCCGGCAGCGTGAAAAAGATCGCGCGGCGGTGGCGGCGGCTCAGGCCAAGGAGTTGGCGGCGGCAGCGAAGGTGGATTCGTTGGTGGCCGGGTCGCGTCTGGCCTTTAACAAAGGGGATACGCCTGCCGCTATTGCGCTCGCCCAGGAAGCGATCAAGGAGTCATGGAAGCTTGGCCTGGAGAATCAAAACGACCTGTACAGCCTGTTGGTCAAAGTCGCCTATGCGCCCGGCCCGCGCCAGCAGTTTGGTGAACCGGGTGGATCGTACTTTGGCGGGCAGGTCGCGGTCAGCCCCGGCGGGACTACTGTGTTATATACGCTGGGTGTCGATGGCTCAAAGGTCGCGTCCGCGTTGATCGCGCTGGACCTGGCATCCGGCGAGGAACGGCGGTTTGAGCAGTCGTCCCAGGTGCGCGATATCGTGTTTCTGGATGAGGGGCGCGCGTTGGTCGGATACGAGCGCGTATTGGAAATATTCGATCTGGCGACCGGCGCGGCGCAGCCGTTGACCGCTTTGCCCGCCAATGAATTTTTGTACAGTTTTGCGGTGGGACCGGGCGGAACCAAAGCGGCGGCTGCCGTGTGCCGGGATGTGTCGCTCGATGGGACGCTGTGCAAGCAGGGGAGCCTGCTGGTATTGGACCTGGAGTCCGATCAAATACTGCGGTCGCTCGGTAATAACACCCTGACGATCAGCAGCGTGGCCTATAGTCCCAACGGCGCGACGGTTCTTTCGGGCGAGTGCGTGGGGGCAAACGATGATCCAACCGTCAAAAGTGAGCCGTGCCCGCAAGGGATTTTGACTCTATGGGATATTAAAACCGGGGTGCCGGTCCAACTCCCGGTAGGGCCGGGCGCGATTACGAATATAGCCGTCAGTCCAAACGGGACGCGGGCGCTGGTTTCCGTCGATCAAACTCTGCAATACTGGAACCTGGAATCCGGCGATCTGCTGGATGTGCTCCAGGCCCATACCAGCCGCGTGAACGCCGTGACCATCAGCCGGGACGGGCTGCACGCGCTTTCTGCCGGGGACTCGATCATCTGGTGGGACCTGACGACCCGCCAACCCCTTGAACGCCTGACGCCCGGTGATACGGAAATCTGGGATGTGGCCTTTGGCGCGAACGACCAGACCGCGTTGTCGGTGCAGTATGATGGCACACTGGTCTGGTGGGACCTGCTGCCGGGCAGCCAGCTTAAGCAGTTCCAGGGACCGGGTGGTCCGACGCTGCCGCTGACGGTGGCCGCCAGCGTTGACGCTCAAACGGTTGTGTATGGGGCAGGGAATCTGCCGCTGCTCGTGTGGGATGCTGCCTCGCAGCAGGTGATGCAGGTCTTTCCCCAATCCGAAGACCCGATGGAACATGTGGCGCTGAGCGCCAATGGACGGATGTTGACCCGCACGTCGGGCGGGGTGATAACGCTGTGGGATGCGACGACGGCCAGCGAATTGGTGTCGCTGATCCGGTCCGGGTCCGTTTCCAGCCTGGCTTTGAATGCCAGCGGCGACCTGGGGATCGTGGGATTTTCTACCGGGATACTCGGAACACTCGATTTTACAAATGAGTCAGTACCATCACAGACATTCGCGGCAGAGGATCGCAACAGCCGCGTAACGGCGCTGGCGATCTACGAGTCGCCGGGGGATGTGGAACAGTCTGTACAGGTGGCTACTGGCTGGTGTATTACTCAGGCATGTGATCAAAGCCGCGTGTCCCGGCGCGTTCTCGACGGCGAATCCTGGCAGTTGGGGACCTATAACGGAGAAGTCACCAGTCTGGCCTTTAGCGTCGATGGACAAATACTGGCGGTTGGGCTGTCGAGTGGCAGTGTGGTTCTACTGGATATTGCTGCCGGGACCGAACTGCACCGCTTCGAGGCGCACACCGACCCGGTGATTAGCCTGTCGTTCCGGGAAGATAACCGGGCGCTGTTGTCCGGTTCATCCAAGAATGTCTGGATCATGTGGCGCTTTGACGATACCCTGGAAAACCTCCATGAGTGGGCGAGTCAGCGCCGCTATGTGCCGGTGCTGTCGTGTGTCTTGCGGCATGTTTATGATGTCGAGTGTCCGGTCCCGATCACGGTGGGCGCGCTCCCCACAGGTAGTCCGGTGACTGGTTCGCTGGTTGCCAACGACAGCCAGAGTTGGGTGTTCGACGGCGCAAAGGACCGCCCGGTTACGATCCAGGTAATGGATGCATATGCCAGGAACGGTCTGGCAGAGGATACGATCCTGATTTTGTTTGGACCGGATGGTACCGAACTCGCTTTCCAGCGGTTGGATACTATCACAGAGACGAAGCTTATTCTCACCGTCGATCTGCCGGAGACAGGCCAATACAAAGCCGCGATCTACACCGGGGATACCGGGCTTGAGTATACGCTGCAACTCACCGATCTGACCCTTACCACGCCGACGCCGCTGCCGACAGCGCGCGCGCGGTCTTCTCTCACGCCGACGCCGGATGAGCAGTTGTCCTTCACACCGACGCTGCTGATCTCGCCCACCTCCACGCTTTCGCCGACCCCGCTGCCGTCCCGTCCCATTATGTGGGGCCAGACCGTTACCGGGACACTTGATGTCGGGCAGCAGGAGAACTGGTCGTTCCAGGCGAACGCCCAGGATACGATATCGATCATGCTGTACTGGGACACACCCAATTGGGAACCATCCCTGACGTTGTACACTGCCGATAACCGGATCGTGGACCTGCGTTATGGCGATTCCCAGGCGCAGCAGGTCGGCATGGAGCGCGTCCGGCTGCCTGATACCGGTACGTATATCGTTTCGGTCAAGAACAAGGTCGAAGTAACAGGTAGTTACCGGCTGGTGCTGACCAATCTCGTACTGACAACGGCCACGCCAGACCCATCTATCGCCATGCAGCAGCAACAGCAGCCTCTTTCTCAGGCGGCCCAGCAGCAGGTCTACCAACAGCAGGTAGTGGTCATGCCGCCGCTGGCCCTGGAACTGCCACCCGTGACCCTGACGCCACTGGCCCCGGCGGTCTGGGCGGCTGCCCAGGTTGGACCGAATGCGGGCGCGATTCCGGTTGGGGATCGCGCCGTATGGACCTATACCGGCTGTGCGGGCGAACGACTCGCGCTGTCGGTGATGGCGGCGTACCCGATCAATTCCACCGCGTTAGCCGATATCCAGCCCGGTATGCTGGACCCGGCGGTCGTGTTGTACGGACCGGATGGCGCGGTGCTGGCGCAGGCGGACGACATTGATTTTCTGGTCAATACCGACGCGCGCATCGAGTTTGTGACCTTGCCTGCTGCGGGCGTTTATGAAATAGAGGTGAGCGGTTCTAGTTTGCAAACGGGCGGGGCCTATACGCTGACCATCGAGTCCGACCGGTCGGCGTGCAGCGGTTAACCTCACCCCTAAATCCCCTCTCCCCTGCGCTGCGCTGGCGGAGAGGGGACTTCATAACCTAACATTTTCCCCTTTCTGGTTCAGGGAAGGGGAAATCTTTGCTTTTTCAATCTGTGTTTATCTGCGTGAATCTGCGTCCTATTCTGGTTTTTCTATTCGCTCATTCCCCCAAAATGGGCAGCGGCTCGCCCAGGTAGGTCGGTTGGGGACGGCGCAGCAGGTCCAGCGCGGCGACCGTCGTCGCGGGCAGTTCGCGCAGTTGGCTGTAAAAAATCGAACTGGTCCGGTAGCCCTCTGGACGGTCAGCCCGGACGCCCACCACGTCAATGCCCAGTTCGCCACACGTCAGCAGCGCGCGCGGCAGGTGGAATGCCTGTGTCACCAGGATCGCGGACTCGACCTGGAAAATATCGCGGGCGCGATAACAGCTATCATAGGTGCGGAAACCGGCGTAATCCAACACAATCACGTCATCCGGCACACCCAAACTGCGTGCGTACTGGCGCATCACTTCCGGTTCGTTGTACTCGACGCGGCTGTTATCGCCTGTCATCAGCAGCGCATCGACCTTGCCCGCGTGGTAGAGCGCCGCGCCCGTCTTTACCCGGTCGGCCAGCATGTGACTCGGATACCCGCCCGGCATCACGCGCGCGCCGAACACAATTGCGACCCGGCGTTCCGGCACATCATCCAGCGCGTATATCCGGTCCCTGGCATCCAGCAGCACCACGATACGCAAAATAACCACCGCCGCGACCGGCAGCAGTCCGATCAGGACTGCCAGCAAAATCAGTTTCCGATGTCGTTTGATGATCCGCCGCATCATTTGTTCTCCGTACCCTCAAACACATTTAAATTGTCGAACGTCACCTGGATCGCGGCGTCCGCGCTGGTTCCCGCCACCAGCCCGACCTGCCCGGCCCGACGGTAGTCGTCGTCCTGAACGTCGCCCAGAAACGTGTCATTGACGTACAGCGCCAGGGTATCGCCCACACACTCGGCGCGGATCGTGTTGGCCGCCTGTCCCTCGTGAATCTCGCCGGATTGGTGCCATTCCAGCAGAAAGGTAAGGCTCTGCCGCTTGATTTGCGCGATTCCGTAGTGACCGTCGCCGCTGATCAGCAGCGCGTAGCCGGTCTGGTCGCTGTCGGGATCGCTCGCATCCTCCGGCGCGAGGCGGCACGCCACGCCGTACAGGTTGTCGTCATGATCGCTCAACTGCTCGGTCTGCACTTCGATGATCACGTCCTGGTACGCTTCGCCGCCCTGTCCCCAGGTAAACGACGCGCTGCGGCCCGCCCGGTGATCAATGGTGTAGCGCCCATCCGTGATCGCCAGAATGGAACCGGGTTGCCCGGCGGGATTGGCCGCGTTAGCAGGGTATGCGCCTTCTTCCCAGTCGCCCGCCGAGTCAAACGTCACGTTGAACAGTTCGTCGCCCTGAATGATATCGGGGGGCGACTCGTCACTGCCGCAGCCCGCCAGCGCGATCCCGGCCCATGTTACCAGCGCCGCCAGCATAAATCCCCACCGTTTCATAGAAATCGGCGCAGGAGACCCCCGCCTTCAGGCGGGGAAGGAATGCGCCTCTAGTCCTTTCTGTATAGGATACTCGTAGCCGTCGGTCCGGTGCAACAGGCAGCAATGCCGCCAGGAAATACCGTCCACTGGACCCACGCGAAACCGGCCCGATGCTCGCACCGCCACGCGCCCGGTGTGCGTCCCGGCGTGTTGGCCTTTCGGCACAACCGCGCGCACGATGTCGCCGGTCTGGAAGCCATGCACACGCTTGACGTGTTTGGGTGATGTGCGCGGAAAACCATACCTGTCTAGGCGGCACATCTGGCGCGAGCCGCGCCCGGTAGCCTTGACCAGCAGCGGGGTAGAGTTCGGGGCGATGTAGACCCATGCGCCGGACGCGCCCACGCACGCCGCGTCGATCCAGTGGGCTTTGGGGTAGCCCTGCTGAGAGCGGTTGTACTTTGTCCGCCCGCCCGTGCCAACTTCCACCGGCAGGGCAAACGTATCGCAGCACCAGCGCCACAGCGCGAAACGGGTCGAGTTGACAGCAGCAGCGTCTTTCAGCGGGCGGCGTGCCTGCGCCTGGATGTGCGGGAAACCGTATTCTTCCGTCGTCCGATTGCCCTTGTCCTGGTTGCAGCCGGTACAGGCCAGGGTGAGGTTACTCACCCGGTCGCTGCCGCCGCGTGATTTCGGAACAATATGCTCGATTTCGAGCGGCACATTCTGCGTGCCGCAATACGCGCAGGTGCGGCCCCATTTTTCCAACAAATATTCCCTGACTTCGTAGCCCCACAGCGTCCCCTGCTGGTATTCCACGCCGTCGATCTCCGGGCGTTCGAGCGCCTGCGTATCAAACCTGACCACTTCCAGGCTGATGCTGCTCACTGGCGCGAACCGGCACAGACGCGCTATCCAGGTCTGGACGTTCTGAACCCGGCTGCGCAGGCTGGGCGGGAGCCCCCCCTCCGGCCTGCGGCGGTTGTTGAAACGCGGCGGACGGTAGCGCGTCTTGCGGCTGCGCCGCCCCCGCCGAAGCTGTGCCCGTGCGACCAGTTTCTCGTGAACAAGCTGCCCCCGGTGCTGCAGCTCCGCCGCCCACACCACGCGCCGACCGCGCTGCCCCTCGGCTACCAGCGCGATTCCAGTCGTGCGGCTGCCGGGATCAACCTTGACCTGAAGGGGTTGGTTATCGGCTTGAACAGCGTACTTCAAAATGATCGTGAAGGGAAAGCGCCGGTAGACGGCGGCTTTGCCCTTGTCCAACAATTCTTTGGCCCGCGCCGGATGGCACGGCATCAACGGTTGGGCGTTCGTATCCAGGACCAGTACTCGTCGCACGTGGAAGGTCTCCCTTTCCGTTTCCCGTCGCCGGGATGATGCTCCCCTCGCCAATGTTCGTGGGCGGTTTTCACAAACGGCACTGGCTTCGTACTCCGTAGACCTGTTTAACCGTTTGCCGCAGAGTCCGGGACTGGGGAAGCATCCCGGAGTGCCTATGTATTCGCCCGTAACGTAGCCCGATAGCCCGTAGGCCCTGGCTGAGGCTGGTCAGCGCCGGAGCTTGCTCTCACAAGCTCCTCGCTTTAGCGGGGAGTCGCTGACAGACGTTCTCCTCACGCTGTACACACACAAGGGCGACAGCTACCTGATGATAACCGCGCCCCCTTTGAAGTTTCAGGAAATTCTGATGAGATTATAATCGTGATCCTGGCTCCCCGGCAACGACGCGGCGCGCTCAAGTGAGTGGAGGGGCGCTTATTCGTCCTGGACGCGGCGAACCATTCACCGCCAGAATGATCGCCGGAAACGAAGTTGTAACAGACTTGTTAGAGTCCGATCCGGTTCGTAAATTATGCCAGTAGGTGTCCCGTACAGGCATGACCACAGGCTGCTTGACAAGGGATCGGCAACGTGCTACAGTACGGCTCACGGCAGGTTATTTTTCCAATTATAGTATAGCAGGAGAACCGACGTTGGCTAAGTCACGCAATGAGCAGTTACAGGAACGCTTGCGCGATTTGCAGGTCAGCTCCCCCGACGTTGAAGCCGCAGCCGTCGTAAGCGTGGATGGCCTGAGCATGGCTTCCTCGCTGCCGGGCAACGTCGAGGAGGACCGCGTATCTGCAATGTCGGCAGCGATGCTCTCGCTCGGTGAGCGTATCGCGTCCGAACTGGGGCGTGGTGTCCTTGATCAAGTCTATGTAAAGGGTGAGCACGGCTTTGTGATTCTGAGCGCTATTGGTGAAGAAGCCGTCTTGACCGTCCTGGCACGCGAACAGGCCAAGCTCGGCCTGATCTTCCTGGATATGTCGCGCGCTGTGCAAGAACTGGAAAAACTGGTTTAATCGCGCTCGTCACAACCTGATTGCGCGCGCCCCGGCGAGTGGGGCGGGTGTGTTATGCGTGCATTGCCAGTGCTGCCGGTCACCTGGCGCGGTCTTTTGATTCATACAGTCGAATTGCTGGGGGTCCCCCGTGACTGACAAGTCCCATATTCTGATCGTAGAAGACGACCTCGACCTGGCCGAAATGCTCAACGCTTACTTCCGCGTACAGGGCTATGAGGTCCAGACGGCAGCGTGGGGCGAGGACGCCGTGCGCATGACGCAGGAAAGCCCGCCTAATCTTGTCGTGTTGGACATTCGCCTGCCGGATATCGACGGCTACGAGGTCTGCCGTCGTTTGCGCACGCACCGTCGAACCCAGGATGTCCCTATTATCTTCCTCACCGAAAAACGCGACCGGGTGGACAAGCTCAGCGGGTTGGAATTAGGTGTGGTGGATTACATCACCAAGCCGTTTGATATCCAGGAACTCCGGCTGCGGGTGCGTAACGCGCTGCGCCGCGCCAATCAAGCCTCGCTGGTCAATCCCGTGACCAATTTGCCCGAAGGCCCGGTGGTGGATGAAAGTCTCGGTCGCCTGTTGTACGCGGACCGTCCCTGGTCGGTGCTGCTGATCACGATTATGGGGTTGGACAGCTTCCGCGAGATGTACGGGTTTGTGGCGTCCGATGATGTGCTGCGTGCCGTCAGTTTGATGATGAACAACGCCGTGCGCGATGTGGGCAACGATCATGATTTTATCGGCCATCTGGCCCCGCATGATTTTGTTATTGTCACCGACGCCGAACACCTGGACCCTATCCGTGACCGGGTGGAAATGCGTCTTAAGCAGTCGATGGAATATTTTTATCCCCTCAAGGACCGCGATAAGGCCAAGCAAGCCATGCAGGAACACCGGCTGCAACTCGTGATCGGGCAGGTCCATCACAAGCAGGGGCCATTCGACGACCTGAGCGCGCTCAAAGATGCCGTCCTTCGTTCGCGCGAGCTTGAAGTCTGATCGTATCGCGTCTGGATAATACTACCGAGTCGGGACGATATCCGCCCCGGCTCTTTTTGTATCACCACAACCAAGCGTTGTTGGTTATTGGTTGTGAGTGAGAGGGTTTTCGTGCCGTAACTCGAAATCAATATCCCACAACCGGGTATAATTAGAGGGTGATTGGCAACCTTGAACTAAAAACCAATCACTACAAACCAACAATTGCTTACTACAAACTACATTGGGCGTAAGTTCGGAAGCGGGGAGCTATGAGCGAACAACGCGATATTATTTTGATCATTGATGACGAGGCCGACACGCGAACGCTGCTGCGCGAACAGGTATTTTCGGCCCCGACTTTTGAGGTTATAGAGGCCAAAGATGGCCCGGCAGCCTTGCAATGGCTCCAGGGCCACCGGCCAGACCTGATCGTGATTGATATGAAACTTCCCGGTTTGACCGGGCTGGATATGTTGGTGGCGATCAATGCCCAAAAATTTCGCGGCCCGATTATTGTGATGGAAGACAGCAGCGAAAAGCGGTCCGCTGTGGAAGCGTTCCGGCTGGGCGCGACCGACTACGTGACCAAGCCGATCCGCGAGCCGGAGGTGCTGGCGGCAGTGGAGCGCGGATTGGCGGAAATACGGCTGCGGCGGCAGCGCGATGATCTGATCGCCAAGCTTCAGACCACCAACCGCGAGTTGGAGTCCCGCGTCAAGGAACTCACCACGCTCTACGAAATCGGCGAATCGGTCACGGCCATGCGCCAGCTTGAGGAACTGTTCAGCCGGGTATTGAATGGCGCGCTGACCGTCACCGGGGCCGATCACTCGCTGCTGCTGCTGCGCGATGAGAAAACCGGCTTGCTGATCCTGCGCGCCGGGAAAAATCTACACCCGGTCATGCAGGAACAGATCGGCAAGACGATCCAGAACCAACTGGCCGATCTGGTGATGACCTCGCGCGAGGTGATGGCAGTTGGACGTGATGGGCTGCGCCAGTTCACGCTGGACCAGGACTTGCACGCCGTCGTGTACGTGCCGATGACGGTCAAGAGTTCCGCGATTGGTATCCTGGCAGTGGGCAATCACCAGACCGAGCAGCCGTTCACCGACGATCATTCCCGGCTGCTCAAGATTCTGGCCGACTATGCCGCGATTGCGATTGTGAACACCCGGTTAATGGATATGCTGGAAAAGCGCAGGCGCACGATGGAAGAAGAACTTCGCCAGCGCGATGCCGTTCGCGCCCGCCAGGTTCAAACCGTGATGGGCCGGTTACAGGTGGCCCTGACGTCGATTGAAACCGAACTGACCCAGGTGGTGGAAAACAGCGCGTCCGATTCACCCGACGTGACGCGCCAACGCCTGCAAGGACTGGTCCGGCAAGTACACCAACTGGCTGATCAGGTAGTGAATCTCAAGCCGCCGTAGGATTTGGGAGAGCTGTCGTCAGCCGTCAGCATATAGCCATCAGCCCGTAGTCGCAGTTTGCCAACCGCCGCTTGCTGACAGGCTGATAGCTGACAGGCTGACGGCTGAAAGCTAACCGCTCATTGCTTAGAAAGGAAAAGGCTGCATCGTGGCTCATGCCCGCGTATTACTGGTTGATGATTCCGCCGATACCCGCCATTTTTTGGCGGACGTGCTTCGTCCCGCCGGGTATGACGTGCTGACCGCCGCCAGCGGCGAAGAGGGTTTCACGCTGGCCCGCGACCTGCTGCCCGATCTGATCATTGCCGATCACCAGATGCCGGGGCAGACCGGGCTGGATATGTTGGCCGCGCTGCGCGAACAAGATATCCGGCTGCCCTTCATCCTGATCACGGCCCAGGGGTCCGAAGAACTGGCCGCGCGCGCGCTGCGCCTGGGCGTGGGCGATTACCTGATCAAGCCTTTTGACGTGGGCGACCTGATCAAAGCGACCAAGCGCGTGCTGGCCGAGCACTGGCAACGCCAGATTCAGGAAAACGTCCCGGTCCGCTTGCTGCAAGCTAATATCGAGTTGGAGGGGCGGCTGCGCGAGCTGGACACCCTGGTGCAGATCGGCCAGCGTGTGACCGGCGTGCTGGACCTGCAAACCGTACTGCGTGAAGCAGCGCAGGCGGCGGTCACGCTGGCGCAGGCGGAGGAAGGATCGCTGCTGCTGGTCGATCCGCTGTCTGGCGAACTGTATCTCTACGCTTCGACTGACGCCGAATTGATGAAAGCCCCGTTTCGCCTGCCGGTGGCTGACAGCCTGGCCGGGCGGGTAGTTCGCACCGGAGAATCGCTGATAATTACCGGCGAGGATTTGCAGACCATCAAGCCGGGCCATACGTTCCGCGCCCTGGCCTACGTGCCGCTGGTCCTCAAAGGCGACGTGATCGGCGTGTTGGGCGTGACCAACCACACCGCCAATGCCCGGTTTCATCCCCATGTGATCCAACTGCTGAGCGTGATCGCCGATTTTGCCGCGATTGCCATCGAAAACGCCCGGCTTTATACCCGTACCGAGCGCGAACGCAGCACGCTTGACGCCATTCTGCGCGATACCGAAGACACGATTATTGTGGTCGATGCTGTCGATAACGTGTTGTTCTGTAACCCGGCGGCCCGCAAGACTTTTGACGTGAATATTTTGGATTACCGGGGCAAGCCGCTGGATGAGGTGATTAATCACCAGGAAGTGATCGAGTTGTTCGCCAAGCAAGCGCGCGCGGGGCGCAGCCGCAGCAGCGAGATTAAGATCGATGATGGCAAGCGCGTGCTGAACGCCCAGTTGACCATTGTAGAGGGCGTGGGGCGCGTGGTGGTGATGCAGGATATCACTCACCTGAAGGAACTCGACCGCATCAAGAGCGATTTTGTGACCACCGTCTCGCACGATCTGCGCGGCCCGTTAACGGCCATTCTCAGCTACGTCGAACTGATCAACCGCAGCGGCCCGCTCAACGACAGCCAGCAGGATTTTATCAAGCGCATCAAGTTCAGCGTGCAGTCGATCACGGCCCTGATCTCCGACCTGCTGGAATTGGGCAAGATTGAGGCAGGCTTCGACCAGGACCGCGAACCGACCTCGCTGCGCCGGATCGTCCGCTATGCGGTGGAAGGCCAGCGTCACCAGTGGGAAAAGAAACAGCAGCATGTTAAGGTTCGTCTGCCGGAGATCGTGCCGTCCGTGTTAGGGAATCCGCTGCGGCTGCGCCAGTTGGTCAATAATCTGGTGGAGAATGCGGTCAAATACACGCCGGACGGCGGCACTGTGACGATCATGGCGGAATCTGACGGGGAATTCCTGATTCTGCGCGTGATCGATACCGGCATTGGCATCCCGCAAAAGGACCAGCCGTACATTTTTGACAAGTTCTACCGCACCGATCAGGCCATTGACCATTACCAGGGCACCGGGTTGGGACTGTCTATCGTCAAGAGCATTGTCGATCAGCACAATGGCCGTATCTGGGTCGAAAGCGAAGTCGGCAAGGGCACGACGTTCACTGTGATGCTGCCGGTTTACGATGGCGATGCGGGCGGCGATGCGGGTGACACTGAGGCGTAGGGGCGGCGCTTGTTCTACTCAGGGCGCGTGCGAACCGAAGGTTCGACAGCCGCGCCCCTACTGCTTCTTCCCTATTCTTCCTCGCGCCGCAGCCGCCTGAGGAATTCCACGCTTTGCAACCGCTGCTCTAGCAGGTAGGTGATGTAGGCCAGCATCAGGTGCTCGATTTCCAGATGCAGCGGTCCGGTGAGATTCAGCACTCGAATCGTTTCCCAGGGCCGCGTTTGCAAGTAGCGCAGCGCCTTGAGCGCATTCAGGCTGATCGGCCTGCCGCGTGTCAGCCCAGCGTAGTGATCGGGGCAGATCACGCCGCCGTCCATTGCGCTGAAAAACTGGTCCTGGGGTTCGAGTGGTTCCTGCCCGATTCCGCAGGTGTGCAGCGACGGCGCGAATCCCGCCAACCCTAATAACCGGAGTTCGTAGGTTCGAGCCACTAAACGGGGGTCCACGTCCTCGCACAGCCAGCCCAGCGCGGCGACCAGCAGCGTAAATTCCTCGTGGCCCGTGTCCTGCTCGGCGGTGAAACGATCCAGCAGTTCGACGAGGTGATTGGCATAGGTGGCCCGCACCAAATCGTCGCGCAGCGGCAGGAACGGTTCTTTGGTTTCGGCCTGTGTCACGATGAACAAGTTGCGCCCGCGCGCCAGCAGCATATCGGCCAGCGCGAAGAGTTCCACATGGCCGGTTTGCCGCGCAAGTGGTTTGCGCGCGCCTTTGGCGATGGCGCGCAGCTTGCCATGTTCCGGCGTCAACAGGACCAGCAGGCGATCCGCTTCGCCAAAGTCCTGCCGCCGCAGAATCACGGCCTGGGTGCGAAAGGTGCGTTCGGGGCGGGGCATTACGGGGCGGCGACTGCCTGGCCTTCGGCCAGCTTTGTCGGTCCGAATCCGAACGGCAGCAGATCGGTCAGCGGCCCTTCCCATACGATCTGCCCGTCAGCGTCCGCCATGATCACGATCATTTCCGGCCCGAACTCAAACAATACCTGGCGGCAAATGCCGCACGGGGACGCGCCGTTGCTGGTCACGACGGCGACGGCGCGGAAATCGCGTTCGCCTTCGCTGACAGCTTTGAACGCCGCCGTGCGTTCGCCGCACACCGTCGCGCCAAACGACGCGATTTCGATGTTGCAGCCGGTGTACACCTTGCCGGAAGCGGTCAGCAGCGCCGCCCCGACCGGGTAGTGCGAATAGGGCACGTAGGCGTGGTGGCGGGCGGCGGTGGCTTCCCGGATCAGGTGTTGGCGGAGATCGCCGGTCAGTTTAAACGATTGTTGGGTGGTCATCCAGAGTCCTGAAAAACTAATTGTATGTTGGATCGCCCATTATACACCATCTTCACCCGGCCAATTTGCTTCTGAGGCGCAAATACTCTATTCCCCTAATGTCTGAGGTTGTCCCCCACCGCGATCCGGCGTATGGTAAGACATAAACTGGCTAATTTGAGGAGCATTTGTGATGTCTGCGCCCCCTGTGACATTGGCTATTTACAATCAAGGCAGCGCGTTGGTCAAGGATCGACGGATGTTTGACATTCAGGCCGGACAAACCACGCTGGATTTTACCGATGTGGCGTCCGGCATTGAGCCGTCATCGGTGAGTTTTGTGTCGATCTCGGACCCCGACGGCACGTTTGTATTGGAACAAAATTACGTGTTTGATCTGGTCAATGCTCAGGCATTGCTAAAACGTTACCTGGGTGAAACCATCGAATTGACGCTTGAGGATGGCGACCGGATGACCGGCCAGTTATTGAACGATCAGGCCAGTGTTCCCACGCCGCTCGCACCGGCGGCGCTGCTGCTGCGCTGCGCCGATGGGCAGGTCGTGATTGTGCAGCAAAGCCAGATTCGTGATATGCGTTTTCCCGCGCTGCCGGAAGGGTTGGTGCTGCGGCCTACGCTCCGCTGGCTGCTCCGCAGTGCGCGCGCTGGTTCCCAGGAGATCGAGGTCACGTATCTGACCGATGGGATGAACTGGACGGCGGACTACAACGTCCTGTTGGCACGCGATAACCAGTCCTTAAACCTGAACGGGTGGGTCACACTGACCAATACCAGCGGCGCGACCTATACCGATGCGCTGGTCAAGCTGGTGGCAGGCGAAGTGAAGCGGGTCGAACCCAAACCGCAGCCGGTGCGCAGGGCCGCGTACCGGAGCATGGACCTGGCGGCAAATTGGGCTGAACCGCAGGTCGAGCAGCGGGAAATTTTTGAGTACAACCTGTACGAACTGACGCGCCGCGTAACCGTCGCCAATAAGGAAACCAAGCAGGTCGAATTCGTTACCGGGCAGGCAGTCCCCGCCACCACCCATTTTGTCTATGATGCGCAGGTTCCGGTCAGCGGTTACGGATCAGAGCCATTTTTGCAGCGCCATTACGATGGATCGGATCACAAAGAGGTCCAGGTCTGGCTGGAATTTTCCACCGGAGAGGAAAACGGCCTGGGCGCGGACATGCCCGCCGGGACAGTGCGCGTGTACCAGAAAGACATGGACGGCGCGGCGCTGCTGATCGGGGAAAACCGGATCAAGCATACGCCCAAAGGTGAACAAATCAAGCTGCTGTTGGGCGCGGCGTTCGATCTGGTGGGCGAGCGCAAGCAGACCGATTTTACGCTGCACGGATCGCGCGCCCTCACGGAAACGTATGAGATTCGCCTACGCAACCGCAAGGACAACCAGCCGGTTATGATCCGCGTGCCGGAGCGCCTGTTCCGCTGGAGCAACTGGATGATCACCGACACCACGCACGAATTTACCCAGGTCGATTCGCGCACGATACAATTTGAGGTCGAGGTCCCGCCGCAGGGCGAAACGGTTGTTACCTACACCGTGCGCTACGAGTGGCCGAAACGATAAGAGCTAAAAATCAAGGTGTACACAGATTTAAGGAAGCCGCATGGAACATTTTTACGCTGCACAAAATGAATTAGGCGAGGGACCGATCTGGCACGCGGACGAACGCGCGCTGTACTGGATCGATATCCCGTTGGGGCACGTTCACCGCTATCACCTGCCTTCGCGGACGGCGGTCCGGTTCGAGGTCGGCGGGCCGGTGGGCTGTCTGGCGATGCGCGCCGCTGGCGGATTCCTGATCGCGCGCCAGCACGATATCGCGGCCTGGGACACAACACAAAATAACGCAGTGCCCCAGGAAATAATCCGCCTTGAGCCGGAACAGGTCGGCGACCGCTTCAATGATGGGGCGGTCGATCCGCGCGGGCGGTTCTGGATCGGCTCCATGTCGTCGGCGGGAAAAGGTTTCCTCTACCGGCTGGACCCGGACCGGTCGCTGCACCGCATGAAAACCGGCATTCGGGTTGGCAACGGCACCGGCTGGAGTCTCGACCAGCGCACGATGTATTTCACCGATTCGCCCAGGCGGGTTATTTATGCCTACGACTACGATCCCGATACCGGCGACATCGAGAATGAACGGGTTTTCGCGGAGATCAACGGTTCGGGTGAAGGATTTCCCGATGGCCTGACGGTGGATCGGGACGGCTGTGTGTGGAGCGCGCGGTGGGACGGTTGGAAAGTGGTGCGCTACGATCCGGCGGGCCGCATCGTAGCCGAGTTCCCTGCCCCGGTCCAGCGCCCGACAAGCTGCATCTTTGGCGGCGATGATCTGGACGTGCTGTTCATCACGTCAGCGTGCGATGGCCTCAGCCGGGACGAACAACCCCTGGCCGGGGACGTGTTTTGCCTGGAAACCGGCACGCAAGGACTGCCGGAACCGCGTTTTGGCGGTTAAGTCGGCGGCGGATTCAGCGCTTGAGCCGCGACCTGATCTGTGACCCGCTTCGCACCAGCGCGCGCGCCCCGGCTGCGGGCACGCCGTAAGATAAAGCCACGTACACCCGCCGAACGCTCGATTCGGCGGGTGTTAGTCGGATCGCGGCGCGGAGATGGTGTCGAGCTTTGGCACGTTGATCCTGTTCCCATAATGCCATTGCCAGGACGTGATGGCGGCTGGCTTCCAGACGATCATAGGCCGCGTCGTCCAGGCAGCGCGCGCGGTTTGGATAGCTGCGCGCCATCTGGATCACCTGCAAGCGGGCGGTTGCCATGCGGACCGGATCGGTGTGCATGGCGTTGGGCAGCATCCGGTAGAGGGCCAGCGGTTCGTTGACCACGCCGAAAGGATACCGCGCCGCCAGCCGCAGCCACATGTCCCAATCTTCCGCCGCGCGCAACTGTTGGCTGAAGCCGCCCACGTCCAACACCGCCTGACGGCGGATCAGCGGCGTACACTGCGGGACGAAATTTCCTCTCGGCCCGTGCAGCAGTTGGCAGAATACGTCCCCGGCGGGTAGTTCCGGCTGTTCCCTGGGGATGATGGTCCGCCCGTCCGGTTCCACGTAATGGCATTGCGTATACACCAACGCGATCTCCGGCTGGTCGCGGAAAACGGCCATGCAGCGCGCGACTTTCTCCGGCAGCAGTTGGTCGTCGGCATCGCAAAAATGGACAAATTCACCACGTGCGATCTGTGCGCCGTTGTTGCGGGCCGCGCCGACTCCCTGGTTTTCCTGGTATACGTACCGGATGCGGTCGCCATAGCGTTCGGTGAGCAGCGTCCCGGTGCCGTCGGTGGAACCATCATCAACTACGATCACTTCGATGGCGGGATAGGTCTGGTTCAGGCCGCTATCGACCGTTTGCATAACGTAATCCCGGTGGTTGTAAGTGGGAATGATGATGCTGACCAGCGGAGATTCTGCGCTGTTTTCCATGCGGTGCTCCTAACCTGATTTGACCAGACCGAGCCGCGCCAGCCAGGGACGCAGCCCAACCCGGTCAATCACGAAGCGGGGACCGGCCCGCAGCAGCCGTTCGACCCGTTTGCGCCGTTGGCGGGTACGTTGATCGCGCTGCCACGTTTGCCAGCGTTCATCAGCACCCGGTCCCCATAACTGATCCTGGATTTCCGGCGGCGGATCGGACTCCTGGCGGCCCCAGGTCAACCAGCAGTCGCGCATGAGGTCCGGTTGGGCCGGTTCGATCCGGTCCCACGCACCGCGCCGCAGGTGGATCACGTTTTCCTCGACTCCCTGACGCGGATCGCCGGAATCGCTCAGGTTGCCGCCGTGCAGCACGAACACGCCCGCGTTTTCCGTGCCGGGGCAAAAATTCGCAACCTGGGCCGCGCGCGCGCACCACTCGAAATCGCCGGAAATGTGGAACCCCGCGTCAAACGGTCCGACTCGCTTGTACAGGTCGCGCCCCATCAGCCAGAAGGACGCGCCGTGCATCTTGCGCGTGAAAGCGTCCCGGTCGAACGGCGGGGCGGGATACCGGGTGTAGTGTTGGATGGTGAACAGGTCCAACATGCGATTCTGGCGGCGCACACGATACGGGAAATAGACCGCCGCGCAGCCGTTCGTACCGTCCATGATCATCCGGTGGCCTTCGATCAGGGCGTCGGCGGTGCGGATATCGTCCACGTTCCAGAAGCCGACCACACGTCCCACTGAGGTTTTTACGCCCCGGTTCCATGACGCATACACGCTTTCACGCGGCACGTCCAGCACAACCGCGCGCGCCGCCGGGATTGCGTCCAGATCGGCGGTCAACTGCCGAATCAGGGCGCGTTCGCGGTCGGATGGTTCGTTGGCAACCAGGACCATTTCCAGGTTAAGTCCTGCCGTCTGAAGTTCCGCCGCCACGTCCAGCACATGCCGGGAATACGCCTCAAGATAGGCGTCGGCGCGATACAGCGACGTGATCAGCGAGATATCGGCCATCAGGATAACTCCGGCTCCGACCCCGGTTCAAACGCGGCCAATGCGCCCGCGACCGTGCCATCACATACCGCGCCGCGCCTGAGCGTCTGGGCACGCGATTCTGTGGGATACGGTAGTTCCAGCAGGGCGATCATATCGGGGTGCAGCGGCGGATCGCGGTCGATCACAGCGCGGCGGATCATATTCAGGGCCAGCCGCCAACCGTAATACAGCCCAAAGCGCCCGTAACGACGGCTCAACCGCTTCAGCCAGCGGATCAGGCCCAACCAGGGCCGGACCCGCGCCAGCGCGCGCCGGTCATCGCCGGTCAAATGCTGATCGTACACGCCCAAAATCTCGTCCCAACGCGGACCGCCGCCGCTGCCGGTCTTGTGCGCGGCGTGGATGCGGTAGCAGGCGACGGCTTCCGGTGTGACTGCCGCACGGATCAGCGGCGCGCAGCGGTTGAAAAA
>JAFGTJ010000304.1 GCA_016934195.1 Anaerolineae bacterium
ATGCCAAAAACCAGCGCAACCGCTTTTGCCCCCGCCAGTATGGGAAACGTCGGCGTTGGGTTCGACGTGTTGGGCCTGGCCTTTGAAGAACCGGGCGATACCGTCACCGTCGAACTGCGTGACGAGCCAGGGGCAGTAATCGCCGCGATTCACGGTGACAACGGCCAACTTCCCCGCGCACCGGAGAAAAACTCCGCAACCGTCGCGGCCAACAGCGTCCTGCAAAAAATCGGCGCTCAGCGCGGCGTGAATCTCACCCTGTACAAAGACCTGCCGCTCGCCAGCGGACTAGGCAGCAGCGCGGCCAGCGCGGTCGCCGCCGCCGTCGCCGTGAATGCGCTGTTTGGCGAACCGCTCACCCTGCCCCAACTGCTGCCCGCCTGCCTGGACGGAGAAGCGGCAGTCAGCGGCTACCATCCCGACAACGTGGGGCCGAGTCTGCTGGGCGGTATCACGCTGATCACCGGGACCACGCTTAGCGAAATTCGCCGCCTGCCGGTGCCCGATAACCTGTTCTGCGCGCTGGTAACGCCGGGTATCGCCGTACCGACCGCCGAAGCGCGCGCCGTCCTGCCCAAAATAATCCCGTTGGAGCAGATGGTCCGACAGACCGGCAATATTGCGCGGCTGGTAGACGCCCTGCATCGCGGCGACGTATACGTGGCCGCCGCCGCGATGGAAACCGACTGCATCATCGAACCGGCGCGCACCCACCTGATGCCGTTGTTGGCCGAGCAGCGCGCCGCCGCCAAACGCGCCGGGGCGCTCTCGCTGGTGATCAGCGGAGCCGGGCCGACGTTGTGCGCGGTGTGCGATACGGCGGCAACAGCCCAAAAGGTCGCCGCCGTGATGGGTGCGCTTTACGACGAGGCCGGATATACCAGTCTCACCCGCGCAACACGGGTATCCGTCAACGGCGCGCGTGTATGTCGGCCTCAAAATCCCTGACACCCTGGTTGTTTCCGCAGGGGCGCGTCCGACCTCCGGTCGGCGCTTGCCGCGCCCGGTTGACGGATAAATATTAAACGTACCCGTTTTCGACCAGCAGTTCCGCGTTGAGGATCGAACAGCCTGCCGCGCCGCGCACGGTATTGTGTGCCATCGCCACGAATTTCCAGCCGTCCAGCACCGGGTCAGGACGCAAACGACCTACAACGGTCGCCATGCCGCCGCCCACATCACGGTCCCGGCGCGGCTGGGGACGATCCGGCTCGGCGCGGACCACCACCGGCGGATTCGGTGCGGTCGGCAGTCCTGGCACAGGATCGGGTCCCCGGAAGTCGGTCCACGCCTGCAAAATCGCCACTTCGCTCACGGATTCACCAAAACGCACTGAGACGCTAACCATATGCCCATCCAGCACCGGGACGCGGTTGCAGGTAGCGCTCATCACACAGTCCAGAAACGCGATCTTCTCGCCATCCAGCGCGCCGAGCATCTTGCGCGGCTCGGTTTCGAGCTTGGGTTCCTCGCCGCCTATGTACGGAATCACGTTGTCGAGAATATCCAGCGACGGCACGCCGGGATAACCCGCGCCGCTGATAGCCTGCATACTGACGACGTGGATCGCCTCGATCCCGAACGGGCGCAGCGGAGCCAGCGCCATCACGACCGGGGCAGCGGTGCAGTTCGAGTTGGTGATAATCCCGCCGGTTGTCCAGCCGTGTAAACGCCGCTGCACATCGATCAGGGCGGCGTGCGGCGCGTTGGCTTCCGGCAGCAGGATCGGCACTTCCGGCTGCATCCGGTACGCGCTGGCGTTGGAGCACACCACATGCCCGGCTCCGGCCAACCGCCACTCGACTTCTTTTGCCACATCACCCGGCAGCGCCGAAAACACAAGGCGCGATTGGAGATCGGCATCCAGCGGCAGGACCTCGCGCGCACCCAGTTCGCCCGGCGGATTACCCGTCAATACCCAGCGCGCCGCTTCGCTGTACGGGCGTCCCGCGCTGCGGTCACTGGCGACCAACTCCGCAATACGAAACCAGGGGTGTCCCTCCAGCAGTTGGATGAACCGCTGGCCGACCGCGCCGGTCGCTCCCAAAATAGCTACGTCAATCGGTTTGTTTACCATGTTGTTCCTCGCTGTTGATCCACCTGCTCCGGCTCCCTCGTGTATTGGACCGGGTTGGGTAGCATACCCTACTGCTGCAGCCGTCTAACATGGTGATTTGCACAAAACCGTTTGACAATCGCCCATCATCATGCTACGCTATACCCCAGTTAACAATTGAATAGCAGCAACCCCTTCTTATCCAGAGAGGTGGAGGGACCGGCCCTTTGAAACCTCGGCAACCGACCGTCTTTACCGGCGGACACGGTGCCAATTCCGGCAGAATGATGATGTTTCTGGAAGATGAGAGGGCATTTGTCAATAAGCACGTCACGTCAAATCCTTCTCACTCCGAGAAGGATTTTTTAGTATCCCGATTGGGGCGAGGGGCTGCGCTGCTACGCACACATCGTATCTTTCATCAAGCACAAGCGTAGGAGGCACCACATCATGTCCCAGAG
>JAFGTJ010000037.1 GCA_016934195.1 Anaerolineae bacterium
ACCATGCTCAGGTGGCTGAGGTCTTCCCACCGGCCTTCCCCGGCCACCACGATCCGCACTTCCGGTTGATCGGATGCCAGCGTCTCTTGCAGGATGGTATCGAGCAGGTCTTCTTCTTCCAACACGCGCATGACCTGCTGGGCGGCGTGCTCGCTGAAACTCGGCAGGTTTTCGCTGAGGCCGTAGCGAAAAATGTCGCGGGTGGTCTGCTGGTTGGTCTGCTGCATGGCATCGGCCACCAGTTCGCCAATATCGCGGGTGAGTTCGTCCGAATGGCTGCGCGCCCTGGCGCGGACCTGTTCGACGGTCAGACCGGCGCACGCCTGGTTGATGTGGGCCGCCGTGCGCGAGAGTGTGTCCTGCTGGACCGGCTCGGCCAGCGTGAGCATTTGCTGGTGGACGCTGCCGCCCTGCACGACCAGCACCATCAGGACCAACCGCCCCTGGGTGCTGATCAGTTCCAGGTGTTTGAAGTGATTCTCGATGGCACGCGGCGGGGTGGCGAGCGCGGCGGTATGCGCGGTGCGGGCCAGCGCCATCGCCGCGAGACGCGGCCACTCGTCCACGTTGCGCGCCGAGTCGTGAAATACCCGGTCAATGTGGCGGCGTTCCTGGGTGGTGAGTCCGCTGCCGGTCAGCAGGCGGCGCACAAAATAGCGGTAGCCCTGTTGAGTCGGCACGCGCCCCGCCGAGGTGTGCGGCGCATAGATCAGCCCGTATTCCTCCAGGATGCCCATATCATTGCGCACGGTGGCGCTGCTCACGTCCAGGTTAAAACGCTCGACGAGGCTTTTTGAGCCGACGGGTTGGGCATCGCGCACGTACTCGCGCACCACCAGGCTCAGGATCGTTTCCTGGCGCTCGGTGAGTTCGGGCAGCGCGTCGGGCTGCGGGATTGGTGTTGGCGTTAGTGTTGGTGAATCGGTCATGGCAGTTTTGGGCGACCAGGAATCGTTTTTTCTTAGTGGGCCGGTTAATCTGGATCATAGCACGCCGGAGCAGGCGCGTCAACGGCCCCTGATCGGTAGTGTATCGAATTCGGTTGTGCGAATTGAAAGCCAATTGCCCCGCGTTCACATTTTAACCGACAAGAATACCCTACCTGATTATTAACACCTTGCACAATTGCATACCGAAAGATATAATATTGCATGGATTTTACAAAGCATTTTAAGGATACCAGCATGTCAGAAATCATAGTCTATGAAGATGAATTCATCACAGTCAGATACCTTGATGATAAGAAGCTTATCTATCACACTGTCCATAAGCCATTTCCTGATCAGGTACTCAGAGACGCTTTGATTGCCGGTTCCGACGCGCTCAAAAAGTACGGGGTCTGCAAGTGGCTTTCGGATGATCGTAAAAGTGGACCGATTTCCCCTGAATTGCTGGAATTTGGCCGCACCGAATGGCATCCGCGCACCATTGCCGATGGCTGGAAATACTGGGCCAATGTGGTGCCGAAAGAGTTAGTTGCAGCCGGGTCTCAGATTCCGATAATCGACAGTCTCTACGAATTGGGCTTACGTATGATGGTTTTTACCACCCTGGAAGAAGCCTTCCAATGGCTTGATCGGGTAGACAGCTAAACACAACATCGAACGTTTGCCGGTGTAAGGAAGCAATACCTTCGCCAATTAGGGTGAAGGTATTGTTTAATGCGTATGGGACTTAGAGGGTGAGGCCGTTTTTCCGACACGCCACACATTTTGATGCCATCACCTCGATCTCAGCACCCATTCGGCACGGAAATATTGGGCAGCGTGTCGAGCGCGTCCAGGTCCAGCTCGTAGCGCAGCGTCAGCGTGCCGGAAACCCGGTCCTCGGCGGACAGCAGGCGCACGCCCGCTACCGTTAACTGCACCTCGTAGCGCAGCACGGCGTTGAGTTCCGGCGCGAACCACAGGTCGGCGGCCAGTTCGACCGTGCCAGACTCGCCGCGATCTACCGCCGGGAAGCGCGCGTTACCGGGACGGAACGTGTACTGCCACGCCGGATATCCGCCGATCTCCTGGCGGTGGCCGGTCGGGACAGCGCCCACCACGCCGCCGATCAACTGCCCGGCGGACAGGTTGGCGATCACCTGCGCGCCGTCGCCGCCGGTCGTACACTGGCCGTTATTGTCCACGATGTAGGTATCGTTGGACCAGCGCACCCCCTCCAGGCGGCGCGGGGCGTTATCCGGCGCAAGCGCGGCCCCTTCCACGTCCAGGATCACGCGGCGCGTTTCCCCGATCTCGTTGGCCCATACCTGGGCCTGAAATATCCCCTGGGCCGGAGCGCCGCCCGCGTCGAATATCCCGCTAAACGTGCCGGTCACGACGTAGCGCCAGCCCTGCCGCGCCGACAGGTTCACGTCGATGGGGTCCACGTTGATCTGTCCGAAGCCTGCCGGGGGCGCGTTTTGCGTCAGGAATTCGTGGGTCGGAATCAGGTTGATATCGGCCTGGGTGGGGATCGGCGCGTTGCCGTTCTCCGCCGCATTGCACGCGGCCAGGGCCGGGATCAACAGCACTACGAGCAGTCGCAGCAGATGGCTTGTTCGGCGCATGGTGTACTCACTTTAACTTTACGGCATCCCGATTTTCTCGTCCCGTCTACCCGCCATTATACCGCCATTGCGATCCGCGCCACACCGGGGTCGTCGCCAGGGGTGTATTCGGATATTGGGGCAAAAAATGCACCACAGAGGCACAGAGGACACAGAGTTTCTCTTTTGAAGAGAAAAATAGGAGAAAAAAAATTTTCTTCTCTGTGCTCTCTGTGTGGTAGCTTCGCAGAATAACGTGATCGCCCTGGAGTTAGCCCCTATCCTCCCGCCCCCTTTCCCCGCAGGCG
>JAFGTJ010000305.1 GCA_016934195.1 Anaerolineae bacterium
GGTTCGTCGGCTGGTTCGTCGGCTGGTTCGTTGGTTGGTTCGTTCGCCGGTTCCGTTGTTGGCTGTTCCGCCGGGACTGTGGTTCCGCCGGATTCAGGGGATTCGGCGGATTCGGTCGGAGTTTCGGCGGTCGCTGTGCTGGCGGCACGGGTGGCGGTCGGGCGAATCTCCGCTTCCGAGACGATCTCCGGCTCACCGGACATATTGACTTTACCGCACGCGCCGAGGAACAACGCACCGAGAAATAACGCGCCGAGGATCAGCGCGGGAGATACCAGTAAAAGCCGTATACGTTGGATCATAAGTCACGATTCCTGCCCATGTGGTGTAGGTGGGCGTAAACCATACGCCCCTACGCGGATTTGTGAGACTGCTGCCGGAACGCGGCGACCGCCGCTTCGATGCGCGCCTGCTGCGCCAACACGTCGCCTTCGAGCGCGTCCAACCGCTGCACGATGGCCGCGCCCAACCGGATCAGGTCGATGCGCTGCGCGGTGTACACATCGTCGGTCAGTTTGCCCATATCGTAGTCAAAATCCAGGTCGCGGAGTGAGCGCAGCACGCGCCATTTTTCCGCGTTGAGGGTTTCCATCGCCCGGTTTTGGTGGGCGGTGCCGCGTGGTCCCTGGTGGACGGGTTCCGGTTCCCCCTGGACCAGCGGCAGCAGCGCCGCGATCCCGGTTATCGCGCCGAACACAACGGCGATCACGATCATGCTTGCGGACATAACGTTCTAATCTCGTTTCTTGCGTATAAAGCCATCAGCGTTCAGCCGGTAGGGGCGGCGCTTGCTCCGCCCTTCCTTATTACCAGGGCGCGCACATTGGCGATTCGACCGCCGCGCCCTTGCGAATTATTTTTGCCAGGGCGCGGCAAGTTGCGCCCCTACCAACCCCATTCGCCAACCGCTGACGGCTGAAAGCTAATGGAGAAAACACATAGACTTCGCACAATCCGTAGGGCGGGACCCATGTGCCCCGCCGCTGATGATGACCGGACGGCTGCTCGGAGGCACACACGGGTGCCTCCCTACAACGTGACGGTCATGAATGGTATTATACGGATTTGAATTGGTTTCTCCATAAAAGCTGAAAGCTGACGGCTGAAAGCTGACCACTAACTCCCCAACGCCTGATCAATGGCGGCGCGCAGTTCGTTTTCCTTCGGCGTGGAGATGAAATGCTTCACGATTTCGCCGTCACCATTGAGCACGAACGTTTCCGGGATGCCGGTAATGCGGTAGTCGTCTTCCATCTTGCCGCCGTGATCCGGCGCGTTGGGATACGTGATCGCGTACTCGATCAGGTAATCCACCGCGTCTTTTTCCGGCTCGCCGGTATTGATACCCAGGAACACCACGCCCCGATCCCGGTAATCGGTCCACAGGCGCTCGAACATCGGCGCTTCGGCCTGGCACGGAATACAGTAACTCGCCCAGAAATTAACCACTATCACCTGGTTTTCCAGTGTATCCAGCGACAGGCGCGCGCCCGGCATGGCGATCCGGTCCACGTCGTAGGCCGTGACGTCAAAGTCCGGCGCGGGACCTGTGGTGGGCGTGGACTTGTTGCGCTCGTACAGCGCGTAGCCCACGATCCCTAACAACGCCATCGCCACCAGGATCAACGTCACCATCACCGGGGACAATTTCTGTTCCACGACGGCGGGATCGTGCGGGTCGGCGTCGCCGGTCCCGGTTGTTTTCCCGTGATCGCGGGGCGCGTCGCCGGTCAGGTCTTCCAACCAATCCGGTAAATCCGGCTGGCTCGGCTGATCGGGCCGGTCAGTCCGGTCGGGCCGGTCGTTAGTAGTCTGCGACATATTCCACCCCCGCTAATTCGTCTATCAGGCGTTCGATCAGGGCCGGGTCCACGTCATCCGGCACGGGACGTTCGCGTAATGCGTGCCGCGCCCGTTGGACCGTACCGGGTTGGCTGCCACGCGCCCGCATCTGCCGGACCTGGATCGCGCCCACCATCCCCATGATCAGGGCGATGATCACCGGCACCGCGAACGAGATAAAACGGTCGGTAGCGTCACGGGGCAGGGCGGCCACGTCCGCGCCGAAATTTTCCACGAAATAATCAATGATCTGGTCTTCGGTGCGGCCCTCGCCCAACTGCCGCGCAATTTCTTCACGCCACTGGCGGCAGGCCACGCTTTCGCACTCGTCCAGCGGGACTCCTTCGCACACATCGCAGTACATCTGGTGGGCGATTTTGTTCACCTGATCCCAGGTGACACCGGGTGGCAGGTCGAATTCGCCGCCTTGCGCGCGCGCCGGGGCGGTGGGGATCGCCAGGATCATAACGGCAGCAAACAGCAGGGCCAGCAGCAGGAGACTGCGCGTAAAAACCTCACCCCCCCGGCCCCCCTCTCCATTCAAAATGGAGAGGGGGGAGTTGGGACCACATGCATCAGATTCCCCCTCTCCGCGTGTGGAGAGGGGGCCAGGGGGTGAGGTAAACCGGGAAATTGTGTTTCGTGAGAATCGCATCAAAATCCTAATCCCCTCCTGCGGCGCGTGTACCGCCGACCGCGCCCGGTATATCGATCCGCTGCGCGGCGCGGCTCGGTTTTGTGGTCGGCCACAACGCCACCAGCGTCCCGACGATCAGCACGAGTCCGCCCAACCACACGAAATTGATCAGCGGGTTGTAGTAAACGCGGAACGTGGCGCGGTTGCCGTCCCAATGCGTGATGATCGCGTAAAAATCGGCTTGCAGGGTGCTGTGTGCGCCGGGAATGCTCATATTGGTGCTCGGCATGGACAGCCCGGTGTCGGGATCGGTGGTATAGAAAATATCGCGCCGGGGCCGGATGTGATCGACCACCTTGCCGTCCTTGTAGACGGTGGCGCGGGCCATGATCATCGCGCGGCCATCCTCGGCGCGGGCTTCGTA
>JAFGTJ010000306.1 GCA_016934195.1 Anaerolineae bacterium
CCAGGTCAAAAACGCCGTCCAGCAGGGCGAAACTGGTTTCCAGAGCGTTGGGATCGAGCATGACCGTGCCCTGCACCAGCCGCGCGATGGGCTTGGTCACTCCGGGAATATAGCCGTAATCCATTGGTTCTCCACAAAGACAAAATATAAAAAAGCGCTGTATAAACGCCATTATACCGCATCCTGCCGGGTAGAATCCGGTAATAGTTTTCTGGCCGTGATAGCAGGCAGAGTAAAAATAATGGTATACTGGTGATTGTGAACGATGGGTGGACGTTTTGGGACTGATGAAGATGACACAGAATACCAGTCTTGTGCAGCGGTTAATTTCCTTTTTGAAAAAACCGGACGCCTTAGAACAGCAGACCCGGCGCGTCAACGCTTACGACGATTATACCGAACGGGTCTACCAGGAACCGGCCCCCGTGAACCGGGCGAACCAGTGGCCGTTCGCCAACCAGCGCCCCATCGATCAACGTCCCCCCGATCACCGCGACCTTATCGGAACGAATGCGCGGGCGGGCGACGACGCTTCGCGGCTGGATGCGCTGGTGATGCGCGCCATTCACCAGTTTAACGCCCATCGCGGCTACGTGCTCCGCTGTGATACGGAGGGCGATCTGCGCTACTGCACCGGGCGCGATCATCGCGGGCGTTACATTGCTCCCGGCGACGCGCACCCCGACCGCCGCGCGATGTTCCTCACGCTGGATTCGGGCGAATCGCAGTTATTTGTCCACACGCCACAGGGCCAGACGCCGATCTCGGTGTTATGCGGGCCGCTGTGGTCGGGCGACGAGATGATCGGCGTGCTGTACATCGACAATCCCTCGCGCAGCCAACTTCACCGGGGCATGTTCGACATGTTCTGCGAGCAGGTGTCCCGCCTGCTGTGCGCGGGGATTGCGTGATATCTTCCGTTTGATCCAACCTGCCCCGAAAATTTCACCTGATTGGACAGGCGCACCCCTGTCCTTTTTTGATTCAGGACTTGATATAGATCAATGTCGGTTTCCTTCCGTATCATTAAAATGAAAATGAAGAAGAATATCATCATTTTACAAACGGAGGATAACTGGTGAATACATTGACCAAACTCCTGTTTGGAGTTGGCGCGTTACTGATCGCGTCCGCGCTGGCGCTGGCCTGGAACAGCGGCCCGGCCCACTCCGCCCAGGATGTAACCCCCACACCGGGCGGCCCCTCGCCCGCCACCCAAATGACCGTCATAATACAGGACCAGACCTTCACGCCCCACACGATCATCGTGGCGACCGGCGCGACCATCACCTGGGAAAACCGGGACGTCGCCGCACATACCGTCCACAGTGACGCAGGCTGGTTCGAATCCGGCAGCCTGGAACCGGGCGATACGTTCGTCTGGCAGCCGGACCAACCCGGCACGTTTACCTACAACTGCACGATTCACCCCGGTATGGAAGGCGTGATCATCGTGCTGCCGGGGGGCGCGGTCGCGCCGCTGCCGTTCGACGGCCAGCCCGTCGAGCAGGTCTACCGCGACAGTTGCAGCGGGTGTCACGGCCCCAACCGCGAGGGCGCGACCGGCGTGGCCCTAATCCCCGGACGGCTGGCCGAGAATGACGAATTCTACTTCAACGTGATCCAGGGCGGCGTGCCCGGTACGGTCATGCCTGCCTGGGGCGCGCTCGGCCTGTCGGACGAGGAAATCTGGTCGCTGGTGGGCTATATCCGCAGCGAGCCGGACGCCGAGGAAATCGAATGGGAGATGGGCGATATCGCGGCCAGCCACACCGAGCTTGTGCCGGAATCCGACCTGCCCGACGCGCCGATCCACGACGGCAACATGGACAACCTGCTGCTTGTCACCGAGCGCGAGGCGCGCAGCATCGCGGTGTTCGACGGCGATTCGCACACGCTGCTGGGCCACATCGACGCCAGCTACCGGGCGCACGGCTACGCTTTCGATCCCACCAGCGACCGCTGGGCCTACAACGTGGGGCGCGACGGCTGGCTGTTCAAGATCGACCTGTACTCGCTGCAAGGCGTGGCAAAGGTGCGCGTCGGCCTGGATTCGCGCGGGCTGGCGATCTCGGATGACGGCCAGTACGTGATCGTGGGCAACTACATCCCGGCTACCGCCGTGATCCTGGATGCCCAAACCCTGCAACCGCTCCAGGTGATCCATACCGACACCGAAACCGCCGAGGGCGAAATCATCCATTCGCGGGTGGCGATCACGAGCGACGTCGCGCCGTCGCTGGTCGGCCCGTACTTCCTGATCGGGCTGAAAGAAGGCGGCGAAGTGTGGCGCATCGACTACAGCCAGCCCGATTTTCCGGTCGAAAAGGCGGCGGACGTGGGCGGTATCCTGCATGACGGCTTCCTGAGTCCTGACAACACTCGTTTTTATATCGCGTCGCAGCGCAACGACTGGATGGCCGTGATCGACGTGGAAAGCATGGCAGTGGTGGAGCGGATCGAAACCGGCAGCACGCCGCACCCCGGCTCCGGTGCGACGTGGGAGGCCAACGGCACGCAGTACGGCGCGACCGTCCACGCCGGGGAGGGCAAGATCACGGTCTGGGATCTGTCGGACAACGCTATCGTGGCCGAGATTCCGACCAGCGGCCCCGGCCTGTTTATCCGCGCCCACCCCGATAACCCGTATGTGTGGGCCGATACCATGTTCGCGGAGCAGCCCAACCGCATTTACGTGTTTGACAAGGAAACGTTCGAGGTGGTCCACGTCATCGAAGAAGGCATCCAACCGCT
Organism: Anaerolineae bacterium; assembly: GCA_016934195.1. Taxonomy (GTDB): domain Bacteria; phylum Chloroflexota; class Anaerolineae; order Aggregatilineales; family Aggregatilineaceae; genus JAFGTJ01. The sequence goes on from JAFGTJ010000306.1 coordinate 2,755, forward strand.
ACACCCCGAACTGACGTTGGACGGCGAATACGTCTACGTGAGTGACTGGCAGGGAAACGTGGTGCGCGTGTACGACGCACTGACCTTCGAGAAGGTGGCCGAAATTGGCGATGTGATCACGCCCACCGGCATTTTTCACGTCGAGCGTCGTTTGGAAACACTGGGTCACTGATGCGCAGATTGGGTTTGACGGTTCCCCAACCAGCATAAAAACAACCGGGGCGATCTCCGCGCGGAAGATCGCCCCGGTGTGTGGCCCTCTCCTATATTTTCCCCTCTGTGCGCTCTGTGCCTCTGTGGTGAACCTGTTTTTTTCCGCGCTACTGGTTCAGCGCGAACCACCGAATCGACTCGTCAATCGCGTCCTCGTGCGATTCGTAGCGGCGGTCGGCTCCGTCCTGGCTCAAAAAGGGGCCGAAAAAGTCAATCGCCATGCGGAAACCGCCCGCCTGCCCGCCTAATTCGTGACTGTCACCGGGAAACACGATTAGCTGCACCGATCCCCCGGCGGCCCGTATCAGGTCGTGCAGCTTTTGCGACTGGTCCACCGGAACGATGTAGTCCGCGCCGCCGTGCAGCAGCAGCAGCGGCACGGTGATCAGGTCCGACCAGTAGACGGCGGAACGTTCGATAAACGGCGCGGGATTCTGCGATGGCATCGAGCCGATCACGGCCATGTAGATTTCTTCCGCGATATCGGGCGTTTGCTGTTCCCATGCCACCAGATCGGACAATCCGCCGACCGTCACCGCCGCCCGGATGCGGTTCTGCCCGGTCAGCGTTTCGTTTTTGATCGCCATGTAGGTCATCATGCCACCGCGCGATCCGCCCATCATGCCGATCCGCCAGGGATCGACCTTTGGCAGCGATTGCAGCAGCACGATCAGGTTGGTGACGTCGTGAACGTCGTTCCAGCCGAAGGTTTCCAGCCCTTCGCTGCCGTCGTTGCCGCGATACTGCGAAGCCGCCACCACGTAACCGCTCTCCGCGAACGGGACCATCTCATAGCCGACGATTTTGCCGGATTCCCACGCGCCGCCCCGGTTGTAGATCACCGCCGGGAACGGTCCGTCGCCTTTGGGCATTCCCAAAAAGCCGTTGATCCGCAAGCCGTCGCTGTAATACGTGATGCGGTAGTATTCGGCGGCGGGACTTTCGTACAGCAGCGTCATGGCGGCAATCGCGCCGTCCTGGGTGCCGCCCAACCCGATATCGGGCGCGGCGGGATCACCGGACTCCCCG
>JAFGTJ010000307.1 GCA_016934195.1 Anaerolineae bacterium
AGCATGTTTTGGGGGCGATCCTCGCCCTTTAGCTGCATGTAGGCAGCGATGGCAATGATCACGATCACCGGCACGGCGATCACGGCAGAAAACGCGGTTCGTCTCATCCACTTGTTCCTCAGCATTTCTTTTGCCCCTTGTGACCCAAACGCACCCTGATCATAAACACGGCGGCGCGCGAGTGGCAAGGAAAGACAGGAAAAAATAACGAGAGATGATTGTGATTTACGTCACACCAAACATTGCCATGCGCCACTGGGGAGGTTGTGGGACGCCTGTTACCCTAGAGAGGATACCAATAGCGATACTGGCAGCCTCATTATCGGTGTCATAACGCACGTTTTAAATGGAACCCGGCGGAGAGACAGATGAGTCTTTACATGTTTCCAAAGGAGAAGCTTGCGGCGTTTGTCGAGGCGCTGTTGCCGAACTACCGTGTGGTTGGCCCTGTCCAGACGGAGTACGGTTACGCTTTCGATGATATTGCCAGTCCTGAGCAGCTCCAACTGGACTACACCACCACCGTACTACCCCCGAAAAAGTACTTCCTGCCGCAGCGCGAAGTCCTGTTCAACTTCAGCAATGAAGCGGACGATCAGGGCCAGCCGCACCTGGATGTACGCCCCGTTTATGCCGATGTGGAGCCGACGGTTATTTTCGGCGTCCACACCTGCGACATGAACGGGATCATGCTCTACGACAAAGTGTTTGCCGAGGGCTACAAAGACGAGCACTACGCCGCGCGGCGCGAACAAACTTATGTCATCGGGATCGAATGCTTGCGTCCGTGTGATAGTGCGGCGTTCTGCAAGGATATGGGCACCCTCACCGCGCCGCCGGTCTACGATCTGCACATGACCGACGTGGGCGACTATTACATGGTCGATGCGGGCACCGGGCGCGGCGAACAACTGCTGCTCGATCACGTCCCGGCGACGATGGCAAGGAAAGAGGACATCCAGCAGTTGGGCCACGTGCTCTCTGCCAAGTGGCCGAACTTCCGTATGCGTCTCAAAATGAGCAAGGACCAGACCCCCTCGCTGCTCACGCTCGGCTACCGCGCCAAACTGTGGGAAGAATTGGGCGAAAAGTGCCTTGCGTGTGGTTCCTGCACCAACGTGTGCCCGACCTGTTTCTGTTTCGACGTGCAGGACGAACTGGACATCACGATGGAAAACGGCGCGCGCGCGCGCATCTGGGACTCCTGCCAACTGCGCGAGTTTGCGCTGGTGGCGGGCGGCCACAACTTCCGCGAGACGAAGGCGTCGCGGGTGCGGCACCGCGTCATGCGCAAGGGGAAATACATCAAGCAGGTGCATGGCCTGTTAGGTTGTACGGGCTGTGGACGCTGCGAGCGCGCCTGCCTGGTGGATATCACGATCCCCGGCACGCTTAACGCCCTGTCCGATGAAATGCAACTCGAACCGGGAGACTAGCTATGTCTGTCTTAGATCACTCGCTGACTACGACCACCACGCCCCGCGCGTACAACGGGCACACCTCGATCTATCTCCCGGCTATTGCCACGATTGAGGACGTGCAGGATGAAACTCGGCTGGAAAAGATATTCACCGTGCGGCTGCCGGACGGCCAGAATCTCGGCCACGTACCGGGCCAGTTTGTCATGTTTTCGATCCCTGGCGTGGGCGAAGCGCCGATCAGCATCATGTCGTCGCCCAGCCGCACCGGGGAAACGTTTAAACTGTGTATCCGCAACGCGGGCGACCTGACCAGCATCATTCACACCCTGAAACCCGGAGCCGAAATCGGCATTCGCGGCCCGTTTGGGCGCGGCTTCCCGGTGGACGTGTTCAAAGGGAAAGATATGCTCATCGCGCCGGGCGGCCTGGGACTGGCCCCGGCCCGCTCGCTGATCGATGAGATCATTGACAACCGGGACGACTTCGGACGGCTGATTATCCTTTACGGATGCCGCAACCCGCAGGAAATCCTGTTCCGGGACACCATTCAGGAATGGGAAAAACGCGACGACATAGAGTTAATGGTGACAGTTGACCGGGGTGACGAGAACTGGACCGGGCACGTTGGCGTGATCACGACCCTGTTTGAACACGTTGACATTAACCCCTATAATACCATTGCCGTGACCGTCGGCCCGCCCATCATGTACCGCTTCGTGACGGTGGAACTGCTCGGCAAGGGCCTCACGCCGGAACAAATCTGGATGAGCTTTGAACGCCGCATGAAGTGCGGTGTCGGCAAATGCGGTCACTGCCAGGTCAATCACCGTTATAGCTGTCAGGATGGCCCGTCGTGGACCTATGCCGAAGCGCTAGCATTTGAGGAGGCGCTGTAATGCCCGCTAAACCGAAAGTTGCCTTCTTTGATTTCACGAGCTGCGAAGGCTGCCAGTTAACCATCGTGGACCTGCTGCAAACACACCTCGGCCTGGTGAATCTGGTCGAGATCGTGCAGTTCCGCGAAGCCATGACCGAAAAGGGCGAGGATTACGCCATCGCCTTTATTGAAGGTTCCTGCACCCGCAAAAGTGACGAGGACCGGCTGCGCAAAATCCGCGAACAGGCCGCCGTTGTGGTCGCGTTGGGGGCCTGCGCGCACCTGGGCGGCGTTAACGCCATGAAAAACCGTTGGGCGATTGAGAACGTCCAGACCTACGTGTACGGCGAAGACGGCAAAGCGATGTACGAAAGCTACGAAGCCCGGCCTATTTCCGCCGTGATCCAGGTCGATGCCGCAATCCCCGGTTGCCCGATTGACCGTTTCGAGTTCCTGCATCTCGTGCAGAAAATGCTTCAGGGCCGCGCTCCCAAACTGCCCGATTACCCGCTGTGCGTGGAGTGCAAGCTCAAGGAAAACGCCTGCCTCAACAAGCTCGGCAAACCCTGCCTGGGTCCGATCACGCGCGCGGGCTGCAACGCCATCTGCCCGACCTACGGCGACGGTTGCGAAGGCTGCCGGGGCTGGATTCCCGAAGCCAACTTCGATGAAATGCGCGAGATTCTGCGCGGGCATGGCCTGAGCGACGCGGATATCGACGCCCGTTTCACCATGTTCAATCACTACCAGATGCAGCACATGGGCGACGACGCGCCCGTGACCACCACCGTCTCCCCCGTTAAGGACGAACCACTGCCCACATCAACGTTCGCCGCGCCCCAGGAGGAGCCAGTACGATGACGGAAAACATTCGAGTGAACGTCCACCACGTAACCCGCGTGGAAGGACATGGCAATATCGTCGTGGACGTGCGCGACGGCACCATCGAAAAATGCGAACTTCAAATCGTGGAAACGCCGCGCTTCTTCGAGGCGATGCTGCGCGGGCGGCCCTATAACCAGGCGTCCCACATCACCAGCCGTATCTGCGGCATTTGCGCCATTGGTCACGCGACCGCCAGCCTGCGCGCCACCGAAACCGCGCTGGGGGTCGAACTCAGCGAACAGACCAGACTGCTGCGCAAACTGGCGTTTCACGGCGAAATGCTGGACAGCCACATTTTGCACACCTATATGCTGGTTGCGCCCGATTTTCTGAACGTTGGCAGTGTGCTCCCGCTGGCGGTCAGCCACCCGGAAGTGGTGCAGCGCGCGCTGCGCATGAAGAAATTCTCCGGCGACCTGTGTCAGGTGATCGTGGGACGCCACACGCACCCCATCGCCATGACGGTCGGCGGTTTCACCCACTTCCCGTCGCGCCAGGAACTTGAGAGCTTGCGCGAACAGGCCGAGGCATTGCTGGCCGACGTGGACGCGACGGTCGAATTGTTCGGCACGCTGCCCTGGCCCACCTTCGAGCGCGAAACCGAGTTTGTGGCGCTGGTGCAGGACGACGAATACGGCTTCATCGACGGCGTGATCGGCAGCACCGATGGCCCGCGCGTCCCGATCAGCGACTACCGCACCGTAACTAACGAGCGTCTCAGCGCGCACTCGACCGCCAAACATGCCGCGTTCAACCGCGACAGCTACATGGTCGGGGCGTTGGCGCGTTTCAACCTGAAGCACGAACACCTGCACCCGCGCGCCGCTGCCGCCGCCGATCACTTCGGGCTGGAGCCGGTCTGCCACAAGCCGTACATGAACAGCGCGGCCCAGGTGGTTGAGATTGTTCACTGCGTCGATGACGTGATCATGCTGATCGATACGCTGCTGGAACGCGGCGTCGAGCCGGAAGCCCCGGCCCCGGTTACGTTGAAGCCGGGCGCGCGCGGCGTGGGTTCGTGCGATGTGCCGCGCGGTATTTTGTTCCACGAGTACCAGATCGATGAGAATGGCCTGATCGAAGAGGCCAACTGCATCATCCCGACCGGGCAGAATCTCGGTAACGTGGACCTGGACCTGCGGGCGCTGGTCCCAACGCTGCTGACGGAAACGGAAGACCAGATCACGCTTAAGCTGGAAATGCTGGTGCGGGCCTATGACCCGTGCATTTCGTGCTCGACGCACTTCCTGAACGTGGAGTTTGTCGGCAAGTAGGGATATTAAACACATGGCCGGTACGCTCATCCTGGGCGTGGGCACGCCCCTGGCAGGGGACGATGCCGTTGGGATTTTGGCCGTCGAAGAACTCCGCAAACGGGCCGATCTGCCGCCCGGCGTGGACGTGATCGACGGCGGCACCGAGGGCCTGGGCCTGATCCCGGTGATGGAGCAGTACCGGCGTGTGATCGTAGTGGATGCGGTGCCGATGGGTTTGCCGCCCGGTACGATCCGGCGGTTTACCTGGCAGGAGGTGCGGCCTGTCACGGGCGCGCGCCCCCTGTCGCTGCACCAGACCGGCCTGACCGACGCGCTGATCCTGGCTGAGACGCTGGGCAGTCTGCCCGCCGAAGTTGTAATTTACGGCGTTCAGCCCCACAATATGGAACAGGACACTCTACAGACCGTCATAGAGTGGGACCGGCCCTTGAGCGAACCGGTTCAGCGCGCACTGCCTGCTTTGATCGAAACCCTGGTAAACGAGGTCACTTTAGCTATGGCACAAAAAATTCTGATTGTTGATGACGATCCCGACGTGGTATTGGCGGCGCGAATGCCGCTTGAAGCCGCCGGTTACGAAGTTCACGCGGCGGGCACGCAGGCTGCCGCGCTGGAAGCTGTCGATTCGGTAAAACCCAACCTGATCATTCTGGACGTCATGATGGACACTCACACGGCGGGATTCCAGTTGGCGCAAAAGCTGCACGGCCCGACCGCGCCGGAAGACCACAAAACCATTCCGATCCTGATGGTCACGGCCATTCACCAGACGACGCCGCTGCGCTTCGGCCCGGACGACGATTACCTGCCGGTGGAAGCCTTCATCGATAAACCCATTGATCCTAAAGCGCTGATCGAAAAAGTCGGCGAGTTGTTGGGCGGCTAAGGACGGCTGAAGGATGTCAAGATCGACTGAGGCCGATTAAGGATTGCCATGTCTGGCGCGACGCAATCCCATCTCGTGACGCCAACCGGCAACGGCGGGTTGCGTCCTACGTTGGACGAGCTGCTGCAAAATACCCGGCTTCTCATCACGCTGCGATGGGTGGCCGGGTTTGGCATTCTGTTGGCGACCCTGTTTTCGACCTGGGTGTTGAGCATTGACCTGCGCATGGCCCCGCTGCTGTTTATCGGGATCAGCGTGTTGTTTTATAATGTTTTGCTGCTGTACCTTTTTAATCGTCCCGATGAGCCGACCGTCGTATATGCCCAGCGAATCGCCTGGGGCCAGATCATTCTGGACTGGCTGGCAATGACGGCGCTGGTCCACTTTACCGGCGGGATCACCAGTCCCGCGCTGATCTACTTCGTGATCCACGCAACGCTGGCCGGAACGGTGCTGCTGCCCTGGCAGTCGCGCATCCTGACGGTGCTGGCGATTGCCATTATTGGCGGGTTGGGCCTGCTGGAACGCGAAGGCGTGCTGCCTCATATCACCATCCCGGAATTGGAAATTGACGAGCATCTGCACCAGAACGCAACATATATCACGGCGGTGCTGTTTTTCTTCGGGACGGTGGTGCTGACGCTTTCGGAACTGGTGATGGCTTTCGTGCAGCGTTTGCGCCAGCGCGAGGAGCGCATCCGGCAGTTGTACGATGCGCGTTCAACGTTTCTGCGGGTGGCGACTCACGAGTTACGCGCGCCGCTGGCCGCCGGATTGTCACTGATGCGCAACATTGAGCAGGGTTACGCGGGCGATTTCAACGAACAGCAGGGCGCGATCCTCAAGCGCGTTACCGAGCGGTTGGACGGGCTGCGTATGTTGATCGATGATCTGCTGACGTTTGCTCGCATTCAGGAAGCCAGCGCCTCGCACGTTCCGCTGGAACGGGTCAGCTTGCGCGCCTACCTGGACAAGATCATTGAGCGTGAACAGCCCAATGCCGACGAACAAAACGTGACGCTGGCCTGCCATCTGTCCGACGATGACGGCTGCGTGATGGCGGGCGAGATCGGGCTGGCGATTATTTTCGGCAACCTGATCAACAACGCGATCAAATACACCCCCGATGGCGGGCAGGTGCGGATCGACTACACGATCAACCGCGTGGCCCAGACCGCCGAGGTCATGGTGGCGGATACGGGTATTGGCATTCCCGAAGCCGAGTTGCAGAATATCTTCACCGAATTTTTCCGTGCCAGCAATGCCAAGAGCGCCCAGATCACTGGCACCGGGATTGGGTTGTCCACCGTTCACCGGCTGGTGGAGCGCTATCGCGGTAAAATCTCGCTGGAAAGCGAAGAAGGCAAGGGCACGACCGTGCATGTATCGCTGCCGCTTGCGCCCCACACGGCGCTGCCGGGAACGCATTAAGCAGTTAGCTACCAGCGTTCAGCAATCAGCCCGTTAACTACCAGTTACCAGATGGACCGCATTTCCCAGGCATCGACCCGGTGGGCCTGCGCCGTTCCGCCGTGCGCGATGAGGCCGATTCCCACGCTGTCGGGCCGGGACGGGTAGATGCGCGTCGTCAGGCACGCCCGCTCGTTGGCGTACACCT
>JAFGTJ010000038.1 GCA_016934195.1 Anaerolineae bacterium
ACTTCCGGCAGGTGCTCGTACACGCCCGCCACCGACCCATACGCCCCGATCAGGCTGAGCGCCGTTTTTTCGCCGATCCCCTTCACGCCGGGGATATTGTCGGAACTGTCGCCCATCAGTCCCTTGACATCCACCCACTGCGCCGGTTCCAGGGCGTAGGTGGACCGGAAACGGTCCAAATCCCACAGGTCAGGATCGCTGCTGTCGCGCCTGGGCGGTAGCTGTATAACCGTGTGCGGCGTGATCAGTTGCAGCAGGTCGTGATCCCCGGTGATGATACGCACGCTCACGTCCTGGTCTTCGGCCTGCGGCGCGACCGATCCCAACACGTCGTCCGCCTCGTAACCATCCAGTTCCAGGATCGGGATATTAAACGCCGTCACCACCGCGCGAATCCGGTCCAACTGCGTGCGCAGATCGTCCGGCATTTTCTCGCGCGTGCCCTTGTAATCGGCATAAACCTCGCTGCGCCCGCTTTTGCCCTGGTCGAACGTCACCGCTAAATAGTCCGGCTTCTCGTTCAGCAGGTCCAGCAGCGCGCGGGAGAATCCAAACACCGCGTTGGTCGGTTCCCCGGCTTTGGTCCGAAATCCCTGGGCAGGCAGGGCAAAAAACATGCGGTAGGCCAGCGCGTGACCGTCGATCAATACCAGCGTGGGGCGAGTGCTAGGGCGAGACATGGCGCAACTCCTGTGATCGGTGGATCGGAACAGATGTGCGTTCCATTATACCGCATCTGTATCCATCCCGGCGCGGGAACGGCGATCCATAGGTAATTTTACTCAATAAAAATGATTCTTATGATAATTAACTTGACTAATCTGTTCTGTAATGCCTATACTAGTTAATAGATGAAATGCGGGGAGCCGGTCGTGATCGATGGGGGGATATTCTGAGTCGTACAGGGAGGCGTTATCATGCGCACATATTTACACCGAGTCATTACGCTGTTGGTCCTGGCAGCGCTGGCATGGGGCGGGACCGTCCACGTCCTGCCGACTGCCCAGGCCCAGAGCGACGACCTCATCCAGTACAACACCCCGGTGATCGTGACTCTCGCGCCGGGCCAAACCATCATCAAAAAATTCGACGTCGCCGCCGGGGATGATTTTGAACTGCGGCTGACCCCGCTGTCGGGCTTCGCCTATACCGCCGTGCTGCTCGATCCCGGCCTGAACCCGACGCCGCTGCTGCCCGGTGAGGATGGCAGCGCCAGCGCCGTTTTGAACGATGCGCCTGCTGCCGGGACCTATTCGGTGCTCATGCAGGCTGGCGGCGACCAGACCGGCGATCTGCTGGTCCAGGTCAACAGCGGATCGGGTCCCGGCGCGGGCAGCCTGGGGGTCGGCACGAATACCCTGGACGCTGCGCCGGGTACGAGCGCCGATTACCTGCTGCCCAACCAATCCGAGATCGGCTCGACCGCCATCATCCTGACCGAACTCACGTCCCCCGGCGCGCCCTCGACCGGCCTGCCCGCGCTCACCCTGACGGACAATACAACCGGCGAAGTGATCTTCAGCATCGCGGCGGGTATTTTGCCGTCGATCTACATCCAACTCCCGGCCACCGCCGACTATACCCTGACGGTTACAGGCGGCGACACCCCGACCCAGGTCCAGGTGAACTGGGTCGATGCGCCCGAAGAACCGACCGCGCCGGAGCTTCCGCCGTCCACTGACGCGCCGCCGGACGGACCGCCACCGGATGGACCGCCGCCTGATTCGCCCCCACCGGATTCACCGCCGTCCGATGCGCCCCCGGAAGTGATCGACTGCCAGATCACCATTACCGGCAATAATGGTGTGAATCTGCGCAGCGGGCCGGGGCTGGAATACAATCCGCCGGTCGCTTCCGTGTCACCGGGCGCGATCCTGCCGGTATTGGGTCGCAGCGCCGACTCGCAGTGGTTCCAGGTGAACTACGACGGTCTGATCGCCTGGATCGCGGGCAACATCGCCGCCACGCAGACGACCGGCAACTGCCTCAATGTCCCGGTGGTACAGGTGCCGCCGCCCGGCCAGACGGCCAGCGCGACTCCCACCAGCACGCCCGGCGGACCGTCACCGACCGCGACTTTCACCGCAACCGTGACCTTCACGCCGACGATCACGTTCACGCCCACCGCGACCTTTACGCCCGGCGGCCCAACCGTGACGCCGGTTCCGCCCACCAACACACTACCGCCGCCAACGGCCACGCACACGCCGACCAACACGGTCCCAGCGCCCACCGCGACCAACACGGTTCCCGCGCCAACGGCCACGAATACGCTGCAACCGCCGACGGTCACGTACACGCCGTCCTACACGCCGACCACCCCGCCCGCCGCGCCGGTAGCACCCGAAGACGCGCGTTTCAACAACCCGCTTAATCTGCCGCTGGACAGCACGGCGTCGGTGACGGACTTCGTATCCTATCCCGGCGGCGACCGCGAGGACCGCGTGCGGTGGGACATCACCGGCATGAACTCGAATTCGGCGCTCTCCGGCGGACGGGCGCGCCTGACGTTGGCCGTGTCGTGCTTCGGCACCAATACCGATCAGGTGCAGTTCTTCACCAACGGCCAGACGTTCTCGTGCGGCCAGACCATCGTGGACCGCGAAGTAACCTTCGACAGCCGCACCGGGTCAGTCGTGATCACGGCGGTTGGCGGGCAGGGGACCTACGTGCAGTGGGTGCTGACCGGCACCGCCGTCCGCGTGAATTAAGCGTTCAGCGTTCAGCCGTCAGCATTCAGATCGGGGCGTATGGCGATACGCCCCGGTTCGTTTGGCGGAATTACAGAATAGCGTGATGGTATAGCGTGGTGGTGCGTTAGCCCCTCCCCCACAAGTGGAGAGGGGCTTAATGGTGAACCGACTCTCACCCTTTCTCCGCCTCCAGGGAAAGGTGGCCGGGAGAATAGGGGCTAACCACCGGGGTCCACGAATGAGTTGATGTTGTTGGCGAATTCAATGGGACCACATTTCGCAGGGGCGCTGCTTGCTGCGCCCTGTTTGTTTTTTGGGGAGGGCGCGGCAAGCAGCGCCCCTACGCGCCCAATTCGCCAACAACATCA